>JBGSNW010000398.1:0-1534 GCA_041739435.1 Burkholderiaceae bacterium | reverse complement strand
GCGCCAAGGTGGTGCCGCTGATGCGCAGCACCGACCCCGCCGCGGCCCGGCAGCCCTGGCCGACCCAGCTCACAGGGTCGGAGTTCATGAGCCTGGAATCGATCGTGCAGGCCAAGCTGGAGTCCGATGCCCAGACCCTGCAGCGCCCGGCGCGCTCCGGGGTTCGCAGGGCCATGGGCAAGGTGGGCCTGATCGATCTGGACGACCTGGGCCGCCCCAGCGAAGGCCAGTTTGCGCAGACCGACATCTTTCACGACGGCACCCATTCCCGTTCGACCGGCCCGCGCGAATGAGCTGAAAGCCCGTTGCGCTGCGCGAATGGCGCGGCGGCGCTAAAGTGTCGGCCTTGTTCAACCGTCTGCAAGGACGCCGCCATGCCCCAAGCCCTCAAGATTGATTTTGTTTCCGACGTGTCGTGCCCGTGGTGCGCCATTGGCCTCAAGTCGCTGGAAACCGCCCTGGAGCGCGCCTCCGACGTGGTGCAGGCCGATCTGCATTTCCAGCCGTTCGAGCTCAACCCGCAAATGGGCGCCGAAGGCCAGGAGATCGTGGAGCACCTGTCGGCCAAATACGGCATTTCGGCCGAGCAGGTGGCGCGCAACACCGAGGCGATCCGCCAGCGCGGCGAGGCCGTGGGGTTCACCTTTGGCAAGGGTAAGCGCAGCCGTGTCTACAACACCTTTGACGCCCATCGCCTGCTGCACTGGGCCGAAGGGCAGGGCCAACAGCACGCGCTCAAGATGGCGCTGTTCAAGGCCTATTTCACCGACGGCGAAAGCCCCGGCGCACACGACGTGCTGCTGCGCGCCGTGGCCGATGTCGGGCTGGACGTGGAAGCCGCCCGTGCCATCCTGGCGTCCGACACCTTCGCGGCCGAGGTGCGCGAGCGCGAGCGCTTCTACATGGACCAGGGCATCCACTCGGTGCCCGCCATCATCATCAACGACAAGCACCTCATCTCCGGCGGCCAGCCCCCCGAGGTGTTCGAGCAGGCGCTGCGCCAGATCGCCGCCGAGGCCTGATACGCGTTTGCGTTCATTCAACAAGAACCGTTCGGGCTGAGCTTGTCGAAGCCCCTGCAGCCCTTCGACAAGCTCAGGGCGAACGGGTTATATTTTCGAATGCAAAGTCGTATGAGAGGCTGAGCGGCTGCAGGGGCTCCGGGGCCCGGCCAGCGCGAACTGGCCCAATTAATTCTCGCTTTTCGGCGTTTCCGACCTCAAGTCGGGTTCGTAACATGCCGTAAACCTGTTCAGAAGGCCTGAGAGGCAAGGGGGTTCACCCCTGCCAGGCCCGATGCGGTGACACCAGCGAGAACACACGATGCCCGTCACAGACCGACCCCAGACCCGCACCCGCGCCGACGGCGCCCGTACCCCCCCAGCTTTGGCCATTCCCTCGGGCGCGGCCAGCCGCTCGCACGCCTTCCTGAGCGGCCGCCTGGCCACGCGCGAAGGCAGCATGGGCCTGTTCAAACCCCGCGACTCGGGCTTTCAGCCCTCGGGGTTCGGGCCGGGCAAGCGCTGAGCTCTGC
>JBGSNW010000330.1:0-2252 GCA_041739435.1 Burkholderiaceae bacterium | reverse complement strand
GAGCGCGCAAGTGCCGCATTGTGGGCTGCACGTTGCGCAATCTCGGCACCTACGGGGTTCGGATGGGTGCGGGTTGCCGGGATAACGTGCTGTCTCGGTGCGAACTGGTCGATCTGGCGGCCGGCGGCGTCAAGATCGGCGCCCGCGGCGACCATGCCGTGCATCAGCGCGGGGGTGATGTCGGCAAACGGGAAGCCGGCCGTCACGTACGGAATCAGCGCTTTGCGGCCCCGGGCCTTGAGCGCGGCAAAGGTGGAGGTGATGCGGCTCATGGTCGTGCCCCCACGCTTGCCGCTGCGTGTGCTGCGCTGCCTCCCGGGGAGGGCTTCGCGCCCTGGGATGACCCGGTGGCGCCCACCACCTGCACCACCTGCACCGGCTGTGCGCCGCCCTTGACCGCCTGCCCCTGGCACGAAGGCCGGCAATAAAATTCGGCGTGGCTGAGGTCGGCCACGGTGCCGATGTCCTTGTCGCCCCGGCCCGAAAGGTTGACCAGGATGGACTGGTCGGACCGCATGGTTCTGGCCAGCTTCATGGCATGGGCCACGGCGTGGCTCGATTCCAGCGCCGGGATGATGCCCTCGGTGCGGCACAGGTAATGGAAGGCCTCCAGGGCCTCGGTGTCGGTCACGCCCACGTATTCGGCCCGGCCGATGTCCTTGAGGTAGGCGTGCTCGGGGCCCACGCCGGGGTAGTCGAGGCCCGCGCTGATGCTGTGGGTTTCGGTGATCTGACCGTCGTCGTCCTGCAGGACGTAGGTGCGGTTGCCGTGCAGCACGCCAGGGCTGCCGCGTTGCAGCGAAGCCGAGTGTTTGCCGCTGTCCATGCCCTCGCCGGCCGCCTCCACGCCAATCAGGCGCGTGTTCTCGAAGCCGATGTAGGGATGGAAGATGCCCATGGCATTGCTGCCACCGCCCACGCAGGCGAGCACCGCATCAGGTTGCCGGCCGTGGTGCATCTCGGGCATCTGCGTGATGCATTCCTTGCCGATCACACTCTGGAAATCTCGCACCATCATCGGGTAGGGGTGCGGGCCGGCCACGGTGCCGATGATGTAGAAAGTGTTGGCCACGTTGGTGACCCAGTCGCGCATGGCTTCATTGAGCGCATCTTTCAGTGTCTTGCTGCCCGATTCGACCGGCACCACCTTCGCCCCCAGCAGGTGCATGCGGTAAACGTTGGGGCTTTGGCGCTTGACGTCCTCGCTGCCCATGTACACCACGCACTCCAGACCGTAGCGCGCACAGATGGTGGCGGTGGCCACGCCGTGCTGGCCTGCGCCGGTTTCGGCAATCACGCGCGGCTTGCCCATGCGGCGTGCCAGCATGGCCTGCCCGATGGTGTTGTTGACCTTGTGCGCACCGGTGTGGTTGAGGTCTTCGCGTTTGAGGTAGATCTGTGCGCCCCCCTGTTCGCGGCTCATGCGCGCGGCGTGGTAGATGGGGGAGGGGCGGCCTACAAAGTGTTGGAGCTCGTAGTGGAATTCGGCCAGGAACTCCGGGTCGTTCCGGTACTTTGCGTAGGCGTCTTTCAACTCGTTGATGGCGTGCGTGAGCGTCTCGCTCACAAAACTGCCACCGTAGATCCCGAAATGGCCTGTCGGGTCAGGTTGTTGGTACGAAAACATTGCTGGAACCTGCAAGTTGGGCGTCGGCCGCGCGCACGGCGGCGACGAACTGGTGAATCTTTTCGGCGTCCTTGATGCCTTTCAAGGTGCCTCCGCCCGGCGCCGAGACCTCGACGCCAGAGCTCACGTCAACGGCCAATGACCGGCAACGGGATCGCACTTGCAAGATGCCATCGGCCACGTTTGCAGGCGTGAGTCCACCACTCAAGACGAGGTGAGCGTTGACGTTTGGTGGAATGCGTGACCAATTGAATGTCTTTCCGGCGCCGCCATAACCGTCCACATGGGCGTCAAGCAAAATGGCCTGCGCGTCGGCGAAGTCTTGCGCGAATTTTACCAAGTCGAAGGGCGTGGAGCCGTCCAGGGGAATGCGCGCCGCGCGGAGATAGTTGCGGTTTGTGGCGCGCGCCGCCGCCTGGCATTGCGAGGGGCTTTCTTCGCCATGAAATTGGATGATAGCCCCCGTAAATTGGTCGCATGCAGCTATTATTTTTGTAGTATCCTCGTTCACGAAGAGCAGCACAGGCGTGACAAATGGCGGCAAACGGCGCGCGAGTTCGGCCGCGCGGGCGGGGCTCACGTGCCGCGGGCTCCGGGCGTACATCACAAACCCCACCGCGTCGGC
>JBGSNW010000278.1:0-5485 GCA_041739435.1 Burkholderiaceae bacterium | reverse complement strand
ACACCCAGCCCGTGGGCCGCCACCCCACAGGCGCCAGCCCCTTCGGCCTGCTGGACGCCGCCGGGCAGGTGTTTGAATGGACGGCCACACAAGAGGGCGGCCGGCCGGTGGTTAAAGGCGGCTCCTGGGACGACAAAGGCTGCGGCATCTGCCGCCCCGCCGCCCGCCACACCCGGCCCGCCAACCTCAAGCACATCCTGATCGGGTTCCGGCTGGTGCGGGCGTCTTGAGGCCGCGCCTGCAACAAGCTTGCATTCAATCGGATGACACCGTTTCCTCAGGGCTTGTATCACCCGTTCGCCCTGCGCTTGGCCTGTCCTGCGCGTGTCGAAGGGTTGAAGGGTTGAGGGCGCCTGTTTGCAGCGGGTGGAAGCTGCCGGTGGCCGGTCGCTGACGCTGCCGGGGACGCGCCCATTGGCTCGACCGCCAGTCGGTTCAGGCTGGTTTCGGACATTCGTGCCCCATGCTTGAACGACCGTGACACCGATCAACAGTCGTTGGGCCAACAGAGGGCGTTGGTTGGTGGCTACTACACGACTGCAAGCCTCGCCGGTTGGCGTCAACTGCACGACACATCGCGATACCCATATGGATATACTCTCGCCAATCGACATATGACACAAAAGAAGCGATCCAAATGAACCGTCATCCTCAAGCACGAGCACGCCAAGATGTGCCTGGCGTGCTCCGCGAGGGGCCGGTTCGGTCCATGGCGCGGCACGCCAGAATGGCGCGTCCCGTCATCTCTGATGCGAGCAGTGACGGATCAGCCAAGGTCACATTAGCGGCCAAGCTAAATGAGCTACTTGATGCGAACGGGTTGAGTCAGAGCGCAGCAGCGCAGCTTCTGAGCATGCCCCAGCCGAAGGTATCTGCGATCCGCAACTACAAGCTCCGCGGGATCTCCCTGGAGCGTTTGATGCAGGCCCTTCTTGCGCTTAATCAACGGGTCGAGATCGTTGTTAAGCCGGGCCGCAAGACTGGCGGTAGATCGATCCGCGTTGCGATCTGAGAAGATGCAGGGGCGACACATGAATCCGATATCGCGAGAGGGGAAAATATGTCACGAGCGGACCTTATAGTCAGTCTCGTCAAGGCTGGGAGCCAGGGTGACCAGCAGTTGCTGCGCACCACTGTGGAAGCCATGGCAGCGGAAGAGCGCGCCAAGCATCACCATCAGCTTGCGGATAAGCTCGAAGAAAACCTGCGGGCCAATGGGCGTCCGCGTTCAACAGAAGTGGTTCGCTCTTTTGATGGAGGCCACGGGGGATTGCTGTACGAAATTGAGCCACGCCGCGCGCTCGACGCGTTGTTCTTGGACACCGCATCGCTCGCGGCATGTCGTGAGCTGGTTGAAGAGCAGCATCGCAAGGATATCCTCCGCTCGTATGGACTCGAACCCAGGAACCGCGTCCTGCTGTCCGGCCCCCCAGGCAACGGCAAGACCTCTCTTGCCGAAGCCATTGCGGCTCAATTGCTGGTGCCACTATTTGTCGTGCGCTACGAGGCTGTCATCGGCAGCTTCCTGGGCGAGACCAGCGGACGCTTGAAGAAGCTATTCGACTTCGTGCGCACGCATCAATGCGTCTTGTTTTTCGACGAGTTTGATACCCTCGGCAAAGAGCGCGGCGATGTCCACGAAACGGGTGAGATCAAGCGCGTGGTCAGTTCGCTGCTGTTGCAGATTGATGCCTTGCCGAGCCATGTCGTGGTCGTGACTGCGACCAATCATGCCGAACTGTTGGACCGGGCTGTGTGGCGCCGGTTCCAGTTGCGGCTTTCGCTGCCCGCGCCGACGCTCGCCCAGAAGGAAGAGTGGTTCACGCGCTTCCAGGCCAGTCTGGAGGGACCGCTAGGTTTCTCACCAAAAACTCTCGCGACCAAAATTCAAGCCAGTAGTTTTTCGGACCTCGAACAGTTCTGTGAGGACATTCAGCGGCGATATGTGCTGTCGCTGCCTGATGCGAACCTGAAGCGCATCGTGGCCGAGAGGCTCAAGCAATGGCAGGCTCGATTTACCATCGGCCAATAAGAAAAAACGACGAGAGACGATCACCGGATGGCAACAGGAAATTTCCCCCTTTTATTTTTCCCCGAACCCACACCCGCTGATCGAAACTCCCTGGGAGGAGGTGGAGGCTCGGTCCGCTTTCCGGATATCGCACGCCAGCGCGCCCGCATCACACCGCAGCTCGCGGTGCTGCAACAGGCTTTCGAAGCACAACGTCTGAAGCTGCAGCAGACAGCGCCGATGGAGAACCCGGAACTCATCCTGGTTCTCGAGGTGGCCGGGACCGTCGAAGACTTTGCCAAAGCAGTCGCCAAGGTCCCTGGACTGGAATGGCTCGTCGAATGGGCAGAAGACCAAATTGCGCCCGATGAAGATTTTTTCATCCAGGGCAAGGCGGACAAGACGTTCCCGGGCCGCCTGTTCTTATTGGCAAGCAACCAGGAGGCGCTAGTCCAGTTACTGGCGCTTTGGACCCGGTACCAAAACGACCCTGCGGTGCAGTTCGATCGCGGGCTGAACAAGTTTCGCAACCTGTTCGGCCAG
Organism: Burkholderiaceae bacterium; assembly: GCA_041739435.1. Classification (GTDB taxonomy): domain Bacteria; phylum Pseudomonadota; class Gammaproteobacteria; order Burkholderiales; family Burkholderiaceae_C; genus PHCI01. The sequence goes on along the minus strand of JBGSNW010000278.1, from coordinate 2,931 downwards.
TTGCGCAACATCCGTCACTGGAGCGTTGCGGACCGCATTGATATTGACGTTCGCCAGTATTGGCAGAGCTGTCTAGATGATGGCTTGCAGGCCATCAGGTTCGAGATCGAGGCATGGCACTTCGCCTCGCAGCAGAAGAACAACAAGGCTCGCGAAGACATCCAGGCTCTAGTCCAGGCGCTCGGCGGACAGGTCCTGCGGAACGCACTGATCGACGAGATCGCGTATCACGGGTTTCTGGTGGAACTGCCTGCGCATGCGGTTGCTGGGGTGCTGGCTGGCCAGATTCCTGAGTTAGTGCTGTCTGATCGCATCATGTTTTTTCGACCCAAAGCGCAATCGGTCACCGATGGAGTGAACGAGGCCGAAGTGCAGCCCCATCCGGCGCCCGCCGGGGTGTCGGATCAACCGCCTATCGTGGCGTTGCTCGATGGTCTGCCGTTGCAGAACCATGCCCAGTTGCAGGGTCGGCTGCTGGTGGATGATCCCGATGGTTGGGAAGGCAGTTACGCGGCCAAGGACCGGGTTCACGGCACAGCGATGGCTTCGCTGATACTGCATGGTGAGCTCGATGGTGGCGCCGAGCCGTTGCGACGCAGCCTCTATGTGCGTCCCGTCTTGCGCCCAGACTCCAATGACAACTTCAACGCCCGCCGGCGCGAACACACGCCTGACGATGTTCTGCTGATCGACTTGATTCACCGGGCCGTAAGGCGAATCTGCGAAGGTGACGGACAGGAGCCCGCAGCCGCGCCATCGGTGCGCGTCATCAACCTGTCGATCGGAGACGAAGCGCGCCTGTTTGATCGCCAGATGTCGCCGTGGGCGCGCCTGCTGGACTGGCTGGCGTTCCGGTATTCCGTGCTCTTCATCGTGAGCGCGGGCAATGACATGCGAAGACTCAGCCTGAACACGCCGAGCCACACCCTGGAGGGGTTGACGCCAGAACAGCGATCAGCGCTGGCATTCACGGCGATGACCACCGAACACGTCAAGCGTCGCCTCATAGCGCCCGCCGAAGCGCTGAATGTGTTGACTGTAGGTGCCTTGCACGCCGACAGCGCAAATGCGCCGGTTGTGCCGGGGCGCTACGACCTCTTCTCTGCCGGTGGGCTGAGTCCGTTGTCGCGCGTTGGCCACGGCTTCCGTCGTGCCATCAAGCCGGACATCCTGATGCCGGGTGGTCGCGTGCTGTACCGCGCAACCATGAAACCTGATCCGGCTGTTAGCGTGCTGGAGGTGGTGACTGCCGGGGTTGCGCCTGGCCACCGTGTAGCGGTGCCGCCCCTCCCAGGGGAAACGTTGACCGCGACTGCGTACACCCGAGGCACCAGTAACGCTGCCGCACTTGCCAGCCGCGCGGCTGTGCAAGCCTATGACATGCTCGAACTACTGCGCGTCGAAGGGGACGGTGCACCTGACACGATCTACGACGCCGTGCTACTGAAGGCTTTGTTGGTCCACGGCGCACAGTGGGGCGACTGGCCGGAGAGGCTTTTGGCCGAACACCCGGAAATTGAGGCTATTGTGGGTGTGGCAAAGCACGCAGCCCAGAAAGATCTGGTGACGCGTTGGCTGGGGTATGGTCCAGTCAATGTCGAACGCGCCATCACTTGCGCGGCCGAGCGCGCGACGCTACTTGGTGTAGGCGAACTCGGTGCCGATGAGGCCTTTGTGTTTTCCGCTCCACTGCCGCCGACATTGGCGGGCAAGATCGCTTGGCGGCGCCTGACGGTGACGCTGGCATGGATGGCGCCCATCAATTGTTCGCACCAAGGGTACCGCCGCGCCAAGCTCTGGATCACGCCACCGCAAGACCAGCTTCGGATCAAGCGTGCTAACAGCGTGCACGACAAAGCGGCGCTGCGTGGCTCTGTGCAGCACGAAATTCTTGAAGGCAGTGATGCGGTGGTGTTTGTCGATGGAAATCGCTTCGAGTGCAAAGTGAATTGCTCAGCTGACGCCGGTGAGTTGGTAGGAAAGGTTCGGTTCGCCGTCTGCGTGTCACTGGAAGTCGGTCTCGACTCCGGAATTCCGGTGTACCAGGAGATACGCGAGAGAATCAGGCCCCCCGTCATCATTCAGCCCGGTGTCGGTTGATTTCACCTGCTAGCAGCGACCGTCCCTTCCTGCGGACCACACAACATGATGCTGCGCATATTCGACTGCGAGATGCGGTGGTCGTCATCTTCGTTGAGTGACCAGAAGGTTACTCACACCGCAATTTGATGGGGAATGGATATGGCAGTCATCCAACACCCCCCAAGCCCGTTTTGTCGGCGAAAATTGTCTTCGCTCAGATTTCCGCAAAGTGGCAAAGACCGCGAGATCAGTAGATCAATTCCTACAGCCAGACCAAACTTCCGCACCATGTCGTCAGCGGTCAGCCGGCACCCAGTCAGCCAGTGGCGTGCCGCCGCAGTAATGGTTGGCGGCCACGTTTTCGCGGAACAGCACGTACACGTCGGCTGGCGCGATGCCCAGCTCGGTGTTCAGGGCCTGGGCGATGGCATGGGCCAGCGCGGCCTTGCGTTCGGGCTCGCGGCCCGGGCGCAGATCGACGGTCACGATGGGCACGCCGTCGCCAATCTCGCCCAGCACTTCGCGGATGGCGACGTAGTCGTACTTCGCTTCCTTGGGGGCCAGGGTTTGCAGCACGGCCGCCTTCACGGCCAGCCGGGTCTGGGTCAATTGGTCTCTGGAATAGCCGTGGGGCAGTTCAACACGAACGATGGGCATGGTCAGATCTTCCTGAATCAGGTGGAGGGGATGAGTTGCTGGCGAAAAAACGCCACGTTGGTCACGAGCCCGGGCAGCAGCCACTGGAACAGGCGCGACATCTGCACCACCTCGGCCGTGGGGGCGTCGCGCGCGGCGGCCTCCAGCAGACGGGCGCTGTCCAGGCCGCCGGGGTTGGGCAGGATGTGGCGC
>JBGSNW010000277.1:0-4321 GCA_041739435.1 Burkholderiaceae bacterium | reverse complement strand
CTCGATCAGCGGCCCGTCGGCCAGCACGGTCGTGACCGTGTCGCCGCGCGCCTGCAGCGAGGGCACGATCTGCGCAAACAGCTTCTCGGACCATTTGGCACGCCAGTTCTCGCGTGCGCTGTGGCTCACCCATTTGCTGATGCGGCGGGTCATGCGTGGCGCGCAGGCCACCAGAATCCAGCCGGTGGCCGCGCCCGTGCCCAGCATCGGCGCCAGTTGCTGCAGCGCGTAAGCTGCGTCGTCCACGTACACAACGATCTTGTCCATGTTGGAGTCCTTTTCTCGGGTTGAAGACATCGGGAACGGGGGGGGGAACTCGGTTCGGTCGCAGCCTTTCAGGCCGCCTGGTTCGGGTTTTGCTCGGCGTTGTGCCGCGTGGCCCACCAGCCCGCGCCCAGCACGCCTGCCACTGCAGTGGCGTAGGTGGCCCAGCGGGCCGCGGTGTGGATCAGCTCGGGGGGGTCGAACACCGGGTCCAGCAGCGGCTCGCCCACGATCATCTTGGCGGCGGTGAAGGCCAGCACCGCGGCGCCCAGATGGATGATGATGGGGAAACGTTCGACCAGTTTGAGCACCATGGTGCTGCCGAACACCACAATCGGCACGCTGATCAGCAGGCCGATCACCACCAGGTCAAACGAGCCGTGCGCCGCACCGGCCACACCCAGCACGTTGTCAACGCCCATGAGCGCGTCGGCGATGACGATGGTCTTCATCGCACCCCAGAAAGTGCCGGCCACCGGCCCCGAGTGCTCGTCGCCGCCCTTGTCGGCCAGCAGCCTGTAGGCGATCCAGAGCAGCCCCAGGCCACCCACGAGCATCAGCCCGGGGATCTTGAGCAGCCAGACCACGCCAATGGTCATGACCGAGCGCACCACGATGGCGCCGACGGTGCCCCAGACGATGGCCTTGCGTTGCAGGTGAGGGGGCAGGCTGCGCGCGGCCAGCGCAATCACGATGGCGTTGTCGCCCGCCAGGACGAGGTCAATGAGGATGATGGCCAGCAGCGCCGACCACCATGCGGTGGACATGAATTCCATGCAGAGTACTTCCCAAGTTGTTTCGACGAACAACCGGAAACAGGCTGGATCAGTGCGCGGTGGCGTGATTGTGAAAAATCACCCAGCATGCCTCGACCGAACCGGTTTCAGGTTCCAGGTCGAAGGTCTTGCTCGGCATGGTGTCATGCGATATGTGCCCAACAAACCGGAAGATATGCTTCGTAATGACGGCTTGCTGATATCACGTGCTGCGATGCCCTTTGGCGGACACCTCCCTGTGCGGCACGCAACGGGAGCTACTCCCCTTCGTGGGGGTATTGGAACCCATCGGGGCAATCCCTGCAAGATCTGTGGGCTTGGGGAAATCCATAGCATTGGCGTACCGAAAGGGGAGTAGCGAGCTTTGGGTTCAAACCATTTTGAGCCCAAGGCCCCGGTGTTTTGTCAATACGTTGCTATCAAAACTGGTAGCTTCCGGAGCCCGTAGAAGCCTCAGAATTTCTCCCGCAAGACCTTTCGGACAGTTCGTCAACTGTCTTTTCCGAAAGGTCTTGTCATGGAATCGTTGTTTTTCACGGTGGCGCCCACCTGGCTGTGGGGCATGTTCGTCGCCATCGTTGTCGTGGCGTTGTTCGTCGATTTCGCGCTGTTGCGAACCCAGGGGGCACATGAGGTGACCGTGCCCGAGGCGCTGCGCTGGTCGGTCGTCTGGGTGGTGGTCAGCCTCGCCTTCAACACCCTGTTCTGGTGGGCGGTGAAAGACACCACGGGCTCCACGGAGGCCGCCAATGGCAAGGCGCTGGAGTTCCTCACGGGCTACCTGATCGAGAAGTCGCTGGCGGTGGACAACATTTTTGTCTTCCTGATGGTCTTCACCTACTTTGCCGTGCCGCCGGCGTTCCAGAAGCGCGTGCTGATGATCGGCATCGTGGGGGCGATCGTTTTGCGCACGGTGATGATCCTGCTGGGGGGCTGGCTGCTGCAGCAGTTTCACTGGATTCTTTACGTGTTTGGTGCGTTCCTGATCCTCACGGGGGTCAAGATGTGGTGGGCCGCGGGCAGGGAGCAGAGCCTGGACGACAACCCGGCGCTCCGGCTGCTGCGCAAGGTGCTGCCCGTGAGCAAACACTACGACGGCGAGAAGTTCTGGACGGTCGAGAACGGGCGCCGGATCGCCACCCCGCTGTTCATGGTGATCTGTCTCGTGGGTTTGACCGACGTGATCTTCGCGGTTGACTCGATCCCCGCCATCTACGCCATCACCGACGACCCGTTCGTGGTGCTCACGAGCAACGTGTTTGCCATCCTGGGTTTGCGGGCCATGTATTTCCTGCTGGCGGCGGTGGCGGGCAAGTTTCACCTGCTGAGCTACGGCCTGGCGGTGATCCTGGTGTTCATCGGCACCAAGATGGTCCTGATCGACGTCTACAAGATACCGGTGCTGGTGTCGCTGGGCGTGGTGGTGGGCATTCTGGCGGCCACCATGCTGCTGAGCGTGCGTAGCGCCTCGGTGGCCCCGACGGGCCGGCGCTGAAAACCCGGCTGCCCTGCGGGTCGCCAGCGGGGGCGGCGAGCGGGTCAAGGGTCGGCGGGGCTATCATCGCCAGCCCTGCTCCGCGCATCATGACCGGCATCCACATCACCGACATCGAGGCCGCCATCAACTGGTGGCGCGAAAAAACCCCGTCGCCCGACGGCATCACGCTCGCGCCCGAACTGCGCGCGCTGGCCGAGGTGTACGCGCTGATGGTGTACTACCACGAGGACGAGGCCCGCGAAGCCGGTTTCCCGTCCCAAGCCTGGGCTGCCTGGAAAGCCTGGTACACCACCACGCCCGACACCCCTTGTATTGCCATCTGCTCCACCAGCCAGGGCGACGCCATCTGCAAGGGCTGCGGCCGCACCTTTGACGAAGTGCAGCGCTGGCCCGAGCTCACGCCCGGCGAAAAACGCCAGACCTGGCGGCGCATCACCCGGCTGGACGAAGCCTGGCGCTTCAACAAATACGCGGAGCGCGCCCTGTGAAACGCCTGACCCAGGCCCCCAACGCCGCCATCGCCACGCTGTGGGCCGACACGCTGCGCGAGGCCGGCATCGACGCCTCGGTCGAGCGGCAGTTCCTGGGTGCCGCGGCGGGCTTTTTGCCGCCGTCCGAATGCCTGCCCGAGCTGTGGCTGCGCGACGACGCCCAGTTCGACCGCGCCAAGGAACTGCTGGACGCGCTGCAAAACCTGCCCCAACAACACTGGCACTGCAGCTGCGGCGAGTTCGTCGAAGGCGGTTTCGAGCAGTGCTGGCGTTGCGGCAAGTTCATGCCGCCAGCCTGACCGGGTCGCGTTGTTCGGGGAAGTGGGCGAACGTGGGGGCATAAAAGGCCGCCGCGCCGGGCCGCTCCCAAACAAGGCCAGCCTCCTCGGGGGGGCAGCGCAGTACACGAAGTGACAAGCGTGGGGGTAAAGAAAAGGCCGCCGCGCCGGGCCGCTCCCAAGCCAGGCCCGCCCCCTCGGGGGGCAGCGCAGTACACGAAGTGACAAGCGTGGGGGCATAAAAGGCCGCCGCGCCGGGCCGCTCCCAAGCCAGGCCCGCCCCCTCGGGGGGCAGAGAGCCACACGAAGTGGGCGAACGTGGGGGCGTTATCTACCTCCAGCGCACCGGCTCCACCGTCACGCTCTGGCGGTCGTCGCTGAGCGTGAGCACGCTGTCGTGCACGGTGGCCTGCAGCTGCATGCTGCGCTGGGCCAGGGCGCCCAGGCTTTGCGCGGACTCGAACGGCAGGCGCCACACCTGCAGCTTGTCCAGCCGCGTGAGTTTGGTCTCGATGCCGCGCCACCACACGTCTGCCGCGTGCGAGAAAGCGTAAAGCACCACGGCGTCGGCCTTGCTGCAGGCCTTGGCCAGCGGCTTGTCCTCGGGCTGGCCGACCTCGATCCACAGGCGCTTGGCGCCGGTGAAATCGGTCAGCAGCACGTCGGGGTCGTCCGGGTCGGACAGGCCCGCGCCAAAGGCCAGCGTGCCGTCGCCCTGGCAAACGGTTTGCAGCTGATGGGCGTTCAACGCCAGCGCGGCCAGCCGCACCATCATGCGGTCGTCGGTTTCGCTGGGGTGGCGTGCCAGCGTGAGCGCATGGTCGGCGTAGTAGCCGTGGTCGATGTCGGCCACGGCCAGATTGACCTTGAAGATGGTGGATTTGACAGCCATTGAATACTATCTAAATACTAGCAAACTATGACCCTTTGACGGGGGCTAGATGCCAATTTGATTAAAATTTTCTCGCCCCGGCCGCCGCGCCGGGCCGCCCCAAGCCAGGCCAGCCCCCCCGG
>JBGSNW010000266.1:0-1521 GCA_041739435.1 Burkholderiaceae bacterium | reverse complement strand
GCTCGCGCGCGGGCCGGGTGGCAAAACCACGGGTCCAGCGGCACAGCGTGAGCACATAGGCATCGAGCGCGGTGTAGTCGGCGCCCATGAACCACGGTCCCCCGTGGCGCGCCAGTTCAGCGTCGAGCTGATCGAGCAAGCCACCGATTTTTTCGGCCGCATGCGCCCGGACCTCGGCCGCGCCTGCCGCATTGCCCGCGTTGACCCAGCGCTCGGGGTAAAAATAAATGATCAGCGTGGCCTGCAAGGTATTGGTCAACCACATCAGCCATTTGTAGAAATGCGCCCGGGCGGTGCTGCCCACCGCGGGCGCCAGCGCGGCCTGGGGATGGGTGTCGCACAGGTGCAGGCAGATGGCGGCCGTTTCGTACAGCACGAGGTCCTGGCCCTCAAAGTGCTGGGTCAGCACCGGAATCAGGCCGTTCGGGTTGAGCCGCAGGTAGTCGGGCTGTTTGTGGGCGCCTTCGGCGCGGTCCACCAGGGCCCGCTCAAAGGGCACGCCCAGTTCTTCCAGCACGATGTGCGGCACCAGGCTGGCGTTGCCCGGAAAATAATGCAGGCGGATCATGGCGCGCGTCAGCCCACGTGCCGGGCCAAAAACGCCAGCGTGCGCTCTTTGGCCAGCGCGGCCGCAGCAGCGTCGTAGGAGCCGCGGTGGTCGCAGTTGAAGCCGTGGTTGGCGTGGTAGATGTGCACCTCCACCTCAGGGTGCGCTTTTTTGAACACCTCCACGCCGTCCAGTGGAATCCAGTGGTCCTGGTCGCCAAAATGGGCCATCACCGGCACCCGGGGCTGGCGCGCCACTTCTTCCGGCGTGGTGATGCCGCCGCCGTAAAAAGGAACGGCCGCGCTCAGGCCGTTGAGCGAGCAGGCGGCGCGCCAGGTCAGCAGTCCGCCCCAGCAAAAACCCAGGATGCCGACCTTGCCCGCCCTGGCGGCGTGATCGATCGCGGCCTGGATGTCGGGCATGACGCCCGTGGCGGGCAGTTCCTCCACGGCGGTTTTCAGGCCGAACCCGGTGTTCATGTCGGCCTCGGTGTAACCCAGTTCCACACCGGCCTGCACCCGATGAAAAGTGGACGGCGCGACCACCAGATACCCGGCCTCGGCGTAGCCGTCGGTCACGGCGCGGATGTGCGGGTTGACGCCGAAGATTTCCTGCAACACCACCACGGCGCCGCGTGGTGTGCCGTCGGGTTGGGCCACGTAGGCCGGGAAAACCGTGCCGTCAGCGGACTTGAGATCGATGAAACTGCCCATGAAAACCTCCTGAATGGCAATAAAGCGGGTGAATAAAACTAAAACGGTGAATCCGGCGGGTGGGTTCGCGGCCGATGGGGCGCTCAGCGGGCCAACCGGCGCTCCAGATAATCAAGCCGGTCCTGGCCCCAGAAAATCTCGCCGTCCACCACATAGCTGGGCGCGCCGAACACACCCGCGTCGATGGCCGTCTGCGTGTCGGCCGCATAACGCGCCTGCACCGCCGCGTCGTGCGATTGCGCCAGCAGCTGCGCGCTCAGG
>JBGSNW010000253.1:0-5441 GCA_041739435.1 Burkholderiaceae bacterium | reverse complement strand
GGGCCTGGAGGGCAGCGAACGGCGCTACCCGCATGAACTTTCGGGCGGCCAGCAGCAACGCGTGGCCCTGGCCCGTGCATTGGCGCCGCGGCCCCAGCTGCTGCTGCTGGACGAGCCTTTTTCCAACCTCGACGTGGACCTGCGCGAGCGCCTGGCGCACGAGGTGCGCGGCATCCTCAAGGCCGCGGGTGCCACCGCCCTGTTCGTCACACACGACCAGCTCGAAGCCTTTGCGATCGGCGACGTGATCGGCGTCATGCACGAAGGCCAACTGCACCAGTGGGACGACGCCTACACGCTGTACCACCGCCCGGCCACACGGTTCGTGGCCGACTTCATCGGCCACGGCGTGTTCACGCCCGCCACCCTGAGCCAGACCGCGGACCAGGTGGTGGTGCACACCGCCCTGGGCGACCTGACCGACGTGGCCGGCTGCCCGGTGCCCGGCGCGTTTGACGGCGGCCGCTGCGAAGTGCTGCTGCGCGCCGACGACATCGTCCACGACGACGACGCACCCGTGAAGGCGCAGATCGTCCGCAAGGCGTTTCGCGGCTCGGAATTCCTCTACACGCTCAAGCTCAAGACCGGCGAAACCGTGCTGGCCCACGTGCCCAGCCACCACGACCACAAACTCGGCGAATGGATCGGCATCCGCGCCGAAGTGGACCACGTGGTGACCTTCCACCGCGCCTGCCCCCTGCACGCCCGCGAGCTGTGCCAGACGCCCTGCGTCCACGCCGCCCAGGGCACCTGCCCGGCGCCTGCTGCCGCGGCGGCGGTGCCTGTCACTCTGGTTTGAGGGTTGTGCGGCGTTTTTTGAGTGTTTTTGGCCTTCAGCCCCCATCAAATATAGATTTTTAGCTATCTTTTTGGAATCATCGTCCTCAACTGACAAAGGCGCTCAGCGACGCAAACATCCGTCACGCTTGAGAGACATCTGGACGCCTCCACCCGTCAGGCCCGGCTGAAATGCGCGCTCAGGCAAATGGAACAGGATGACAGGATGGGCAGTAACCGAAAGGCTCAACGCCGCTGGCAAGGGGCACGCAGTCTGGCAGCTGGAGCGGTTGGAAGGGGCTGCAGGGACGGTGCGCGGGGTCTTGCGTGCGCTTCGCATCGAAGTACACTGCACCTCATTCCGAACACCCGAGGTCTATCGTGCTCGCTATTTCCGTCCGTGATCCCGTGGCAGCCATGGCCATCAGCACCGCAGACGGCTTCGGGGCCCAGGCCACGCGCTGACCAGCGCGCCAGCAGCAAGCAATAGAAACCCGAAGGAGCCGATGCCATGAACGCACCCGACCAGGTCTTGTTCGACAAGATCAAGCAGCTCCCCCCACAGCGCCTGGCCGAGGTCGAGGACTTCGTCGATTTTCTGCGCGCCCGCGAGGATGAGCAGCGCCTCACCCATGCCGCGGCCAAGGCCAGCGAAGCCAGCTTCGCGCAGGTCTGGGAGAACGACGAGGACGCCGCTTACGACCGGATGTGACCCCGATGGCCAATTCGTCAAGATTCAGCTTCGGCGACGTGGTGCTGGTGCCGTTCCCGTTCACCGATCAGTCAGGCACCAAGAAGCGGCCGGCTGCCGTCGTCTCTAGCCAAGGCTACAACACCAGCCGGCGCGACATCGTGATCATGGCCATCACGAGTCAGGTGCGAACGCCGCTGGGCTACGCCGAGGCCATGGTCAACGACTGGCAGGGCGCCGGGCTCGTCAAGGCGTCGGTGCTCAAGCCTGTGTTCACCACCATCGAGCAAGGGCTCGTCTTGCGTGTTATGGGCCACCTCTCGGCGGCCGACATCAAGACGCTGCGTGAGGTTGTCAGCGATGTGATCGGGTAAAACAACTCGGCGAGATCCGTTTCAATTGCCGTCGTCGGGAGGCAGTCTGTCTCGAACTGGCTCGTAGAACAACTTCTTGATGCCGTAGGCCAGCGCGGCCAGCACGCCGATGAAGAGAAGCTGCACAAGCCCGGAGTGATGGGCGTAGACACACCACGCAATCGGCGTGACGACAACGAAGACGCCGATCTCAGTTGCAAGCTTGAACGCTTTCTTGTTCATGGCACGGCAAGGTCGCTCAACTGCGGAAGGGGTCGCGTCGTCGGCGGCAGCGGCAGCGGCAAAGCCTGAGCAGCGTTGATGGTGAGACCCACCCCGGCGCCGAAGCGTTTTGCGGGTATCAATTCGGTAATCGCGTCGACAGACAACTCAAGAAAGCTGGAGCCATTGGGCGAGGCGTAGAACTTCAAGCCGCTACCCGCCACGCCAAGAACTCCGCCTGCCGTCATCAGCGGCACATTGCCTGTGACGAAACCGGCTGCGGTTGCGCCTGTGCCGACCGCCTTCAACCCCGTTCCCAGGTCTTCAGCTGTGCCGTTGTTTATGCCTACCGTGAGGCCAGCACAGTGGTTCTCGAACCCTGCCACACATGCACCACCCATTACGGCCCGATTTCTGGCCTCGGCCTCGGCCCGCGCCCTTTCGGCTGACATCAGTTGATTAAAGAGATACCCATAAGCCGCAGTCTCCGCCCCATTGGCGAACTTGCCTCCAGCGATGACCGATCCTACACCCCCGGCAACTGACGTCGCAACACCACGGGCAATGACGTCGCCGATGCCGCCACCCCCCCCCACGCCGCTGATGGTGTTGGTGGTGAATTTGCCGAACACGGCACTGACCGCACCCTGTCCACATTTACCCCCACCGGCCACGGCGCTGATGCAGCCCGCCAGCGCATGGGCCAGGTATCGTGCCGGGGAGTCCGCTAGGCCAACCTCGCCGCCCAAGGCACCTGCCCGGCGCCTGCCGCGCCGGCGGTGGTGCCGGTCACCCTGGTTTGAGGGTTGCACGGCGTTTTTTGAGTGTTTTTGGCCTTTAGCCCCCGTCGGATATAGATACTTAGCTATATTTTATGAAGCAAAATATCGATCCAGCAAAGACGCTTGGCTTCGCAAACGTCCCTCAACCTGCGCGGTGAACTTGCCGAACAAGGCGCCGACCGCCGCCGCCGACAACTCTGCACCTTTGGCAACCTGCGGCGGTTGGTCAGCGCTTGTCGTGTGCGCCTTGTGAAACCCAGGCCGCAGCGAGAAGTACACCTTGGACCACAAACCCGAGGACGAACGTGGTCCACATCAACCAACGGACCAATGGTTCTCCATACCCAAAGTACGCGAGTGCGAAGCTGAGCAGGCACGCGAGAGCCAAGCCATTTCGTATCCGTAGTAGTTTGAGATGCTCAGGATCGCTTGCCTTCATGACCGTCCCACTCACTTATTTGCCGATGGCGGGCGACACTGGAGAACATATTGCCGACATCCGATCACGCCGCCGGCACCACCGACCCCACCACCTGCACGCCCGTTGAATGTTGCGCCGCGTCCCGCTTGGACTGCCGTGAGTGCCCCACTACCAGAGGGCGTGGAGCCCGTGAAGAGCAATTGCGCCTCCCCAGATGGCCCAGCACCTCCGAACCAGAAGAACCCACTCTGCGTGGAGCCCCATCCCGGCTGGAGCGATCCTGTTTGCGCCGCAAAATTCACCCCCGTGTTGTAGCCGATACCGAGCCCGAACGTGCCGCAGAAATTGACATACGGGCACAGGTTGCCAGTGGTATCGAACGCCACTCCGGTATCAAAACCACCTCCAAAAAACAGCAGATGCCCCGTACCGCCGTAACCTACTTGGCCAGTTATATCGGCGCGATCATCGAAGGTTTCTCCGACAGGAGCAGACGACTCCTCGGGTGAGGCTCCACACTGTCCGTGCAGGCAAGCATTAAAGAGATACCCATAAGCCGCAGTCTCCGCCCCGTTGGCGAACTTGCCTCCGGCGATGACCGATCCTACACCCCCGGCAACTGACGTCGCAACACCACGGGCAATGAAGCCGCCGATGCTGCGTCCGCCCACGCCGCTGATGGTGTTGGTGGTGAATTTGCCGAACACGGCACTGACCGCACCCTGTCCGCATTTGCCCCCACCGGCCACGGCGCTGATGCAGCCCGCCAGCGCATGGGCAAAATAACGCTCGGTGGAACGCGCAGCCGCCGCCTCAGAAATACCCGCGCCTGCGCCAGCCAGTCCTGCCGCACCGAACAGCCCCCCGGTAAATCCCCCAAGTAGCGCGGCTTTTGCGCTTCCTGTGGTGATTCCGGCGGCAAGGGCGCCTGCGGCCGCCGAGTTGACGATGGTCGCCGTTGCTGCCGATGCGCCTGCAAAGCCATACGTCGCAAAGACCTGTGGCGCATAAACGGCAATGACGACGCCAACGGCGACTTTGAACAAATTCTTGAGGCTGAAGTACCCCGACGGGTCCGTGAAGGCCAGGGGGTTGTTCAGGACGTAGGCATAGCGGTTGTAGCTTTGCAGATTTCCCGGTGCCTGGATGAACGGGTCCGCGCTCATGAAGCGGCCGATGAGCGGGTCGAAGATGCGCCCGTTCATGTGGATCACGCACATCTCGTCCAGCTCGTTGCTGATGGCCGCGATGGAACCCAGGTGAGTCACTTGACAGCAGTCATGATTTCATAAATCATGACTGCAAACATGAAACGATCCAAAAGACAAGAAATCTACGCCCCGGCGGATGTAAAAATTCCCGGCCGACTGGGCGGAGGAATCTTGAAGGAGCGGGTGATACGCGAACTGCCTTCAAGGAAGGTCGTCAGCTATGCGCTCGCGTACATCAACCCGCGGATCTTCAGCGGTGACAACGGCCGGGTGCTTGGGTATGACAACAGCCACGCCTACTCCCATCGGCACTGCATGGGGTCCATCGCCGCCGACCCGTTCACCAGCTACGAAGAGTTGTATGAGCGGTTCGAGCGGGAGTGGCAAGAAATTGCCATCAAGTTCGTCAACGGAGAACAGATATGACAAAGCAAAAGATCACCCTGGCGGACTTCGCGAACAGTCCAGCCTTGAAAGCTCACTCGCTCAAGAGCAAGGCGATTGCACGCGCCCTGGACGAGCAAGCCGATTCGCTGCCCTATTCAAAAGTCTTCACCAGCTTCGAGTTTGAAGATTTTCTGACGCAGCTCACCCCGAAGCGGTTCGAGCTGCTACGCATTGCCAGCAAAGGACGACACTCCATTGCCGACCTCGCCATCGCCTCGCACCGCAACCCCAGCGCGGTGTCACGGGACGTGTCCAAGTTGTCAGAGCTCGGCCTCGTCAAGGTGGAGTCTGTCAACAACGAAGGGCATGGCCGAAAGAAGGTCGTGATGCCGGTGGCAAGCACGATCTCCATCAATGCCTCCATTGCTGCTGCATGAGGATGTTGGGCTGTCACCCGGCGTAAGCATAGCGGTTGTAGCTTTGCAGATTTCCCGGTGCCTGGATGAACGGGTCCGCGCGGCCAAAGCGCGCGCGGCACTCACCCCCGCAACCGGATCACCTCGTCGCGCAGCGCATCGGCCCATTGGCGCCGGTTGC
>JBGSNW010000241.1:0-3363 GCA_041739435.1 Burkholderiaceae bacterium | reverse complement strand
CGGCCTGGCGCTGACCGCGCTTGGCCCACGATCGGACGACCCGGCAGCACGCCGCCGCAATCTGCTCTGGGCCGTGGCCATCGTGGGCGTCAGCGCCTGCGCTGCACTGCTGGCCTGGCAGCTGCAGATATGGCGCTGGCGGATCACCGGGTCGGCCCTCTCAGCGGGGGAAGCCTGGCTCATGGTTCGCGACATGGGCAATCTCCTGCTGTGGTTCACCTGGCCGGCCTGGCCGCTCGCGCTGTGGACGCTGTGGCGCTGGCGCCGACAGTTGAGCCTGGGTGATCCGGCGCGCCACATCCTGCTGCCGCTCTGGTTTGCCATGGTGGCCATCGGATCGGCCGTCTTCACCCAGCCGTCGGACCGCACGCTGCTGCTGGGCCTGCCCGCGCTGGCCACGCTGGCCGCGTTCGCGCTGCCCACCTTCAAGCGCAGTGCCACAGCGCTGATCGACTGGTTCACGTTGCTGTTTTTCACCCTGGCCAGCTTGACCATCTGGGTCATCTGGATCTCGTTGCAAACCGGCATTCCGCGCCAACCGGCCCTCAATGTGGCGCGTCTGGCGCCGGGGTTTGAGCCCAGCTTCTCGACGATCGAATTTGCCGTGGCGCTGGCGGCCACGCTGGCCTGGGCCTGGCTGGTGAAGTGGCGTGTGGGACGCCACCGCCCCGCCATCTGGACCAGTCTGGTGTTGCCTGCCTCCGGAACCGCGCTGTGCTGGCTGCTTTTGATGACACTGTGGCTGCCGGTGCTGGACTATGCACGCAGCTACAAGGCGCAGGTCCGGCTTGTGGCGGCCATTCTCAACGAACCACCGTGTGTTGAAATCTATGGCATGAACCGCGGGCAGATTTCTGCCTTCACGTTCCATGGCGCGCTCAAGCTGCAGCCCGCGTCCCGCCGTGCCCAATGCCCGTGGTTGCTGGTGGATGTGAATGCCAGGGACACCCTGCCCAAATCGGTCAACCTGCGACAGTGGGACCTGCTCGCCACCATCCCGCGCCCTGCCGACAAGAACGACGACATCCTGGTCTATCAGCGCGTTCGCCGCTGACCGCGCCCCGCTTCATTCACCCGCCGCCTGCGCAACCGGTGCCGTCACTGGAGCCGCATCGGCAGGTGTTGCGCGGCGCAAGCGGGCCGCAGGAAACACGATCGTGAAAGTCGATCCGACCCCGGGCGTGCTCTCGATCTGCAGCGCAGCCCCATGGCGCTGCAGCACATGCTTGACGATGGCCAACCCCAGACCGGTGCCACCGCTTTCACGCGAGCGGCTGCGGTCCACACGGTAGAAGCGCTCGGTCAGCCGCGACAGGTGTTCGGGCGCAATGCCCGGACCGGTATCGCGCACGGCATACCGTGCCGACCCGTCCGGCGCCAATACCCACGACACGTCGATGCGACCGGCGGGCGGGGTGTACCGCACGGCATTGCTCAGCAGATTGGACATGGCGCTGAACAACTCGTTGTGCGAGCCGGACACTTCCCAGCCCGAGGCCGCGTGCATCGCGGCTTCAAAGTGCAGTTCGTGCGTTGCCCCATGCCCTTGCGTGACCGCCACCGACAGCGCGCGTGCTTCCTCCTCACACGACCCCAGCAGGGAGGTCACCGTGATCCAATCGCCCCATCCGGGTGCCGGACTGCCTTCCAGACGGGACAGTGTCAACAGATCGTTCACCAGCGTCTGCATGCGGGCCGACTGCTGCGCCATCAACCCCAGATACCGGGTTCGGTCGGCTTCATCCAGCGGCAGGGTCTGAAGGGTTTCCACAAAACCGCTGAGGACGGTCAGGGGGGTGCGGATCTCATGCGAGACGTTGGCGACGAAGTCGCGCCGCATGGCCTCGGCTTGCTCCAGCGCCGTGACATCACGCGACAGCAGCAGCCTGCGCCCGTCGCCATAGGGATGCAGATGCACCGAGACCCTGACCGGTCGCGCGGGCGTACTGGCGCGACCGGCCATCACGACCTCGCCCCGGTAGTCCTCGCTGGCGTAGTAGCTGGCGAACACCGGGTCTCGAACCAGGTTGCGGATGTGCTGCTGCAGATCGCGTGCCGCATCAATGCCGAAATGCGCTGCCGCCGTTTCGTTGCACCATTCGATGCGCCCCTCGGCGTCCAGCAGCACCACCCCATTGGGCGACGCCTGCAAGGCGGCCAGAAACTCGCGGAGCTGGGCCGCGCTTTGCGTGGCGGCCGCCTCGCGCTGGCGCAGCAGCCGGCGCATGCGATCCGCCACCAGGCCCCAGACACCCTGCATCTGCGGCGCCGCAGGTGTGTCGCCGGAACGCAACCAGCGCAGCACGCGCAGGCCCCGGGACAGGTCCCAGGCAAACCAGGCCACGCTGGCACAGGCCACGCCGGTGATGGCGCCAAACTGGCGGCTCAGGATGTACCCGGCAGCGCCACCAACCAACAAAAATGCAATGAAGGTCGAGAGACGGAAAAACATGCCCTGATTGTGCGGCTTCTGAGGGGCATGCCGGTTCAGGCCGCCGCCGTGGCCAGCGGCTGCGCCGTCAGGCGATACCCGGCACCCCGCACGGTCTCGATCATCACGCCCGCGACGCCCAACGCTTCGCGCAGGTGCTTGACGTGCACATCCACGGTGCGTTCTTCGATGAACACATGGTCGCCCCAGACCTTGTCGAGCAGCTGTGACCGGCTGTGCACGCGTTCAGCATGCTTCATGAAGTAATGCAGCAACTTGAACTCGGTCGGCCCGATTTTGAGCAGCTGTCCCTTGAACGTCACGCGGTAGGTCGCACCGTCCAGCTGCAGATCGCCAATGGCAACGCTGTCGGTCACCTGCTCGGGCGCGCGGCGGCGCAGCACGGCGCGAATGCGCGCCAGCATTTCCTGGGTCGAGAATGGCTTGGTGATGTAGTCGTCGGCTCCGGCGTCCAGTCCGGCCACCTTGTCGGGCTCGTCGCCGCGCGCCGTGAGCATCAGGATCGGGACGGCCCGGGTGCGGGCATCGGCGCGCCACTTGCGCGCGAGCGTCACGCCACTTTGGCCCGGTAGCATCCAGTCGAGCAGGATCACGTCGGGCAGCACCGCATCCAGCTCGCGCTGGGCGGCTTCGCCGTCTTCGGCCCAGGTCGGCTGGAATCCGTTGTGACGCAGGTTGACGGCGACCAGCTCGGCAATGGCCGGCTCGTCTTCGACAATGAGAACCCGGGGCTGGTGCTTCATGGCAGATCAGCCCACGGCCGATTCGATCTGCGCCATCGAGGTGTGCCGCACGTCAGCCCCCTTGACAATGTAGATGATGAACTCGGCAATATTCTTGGCGTGGTCACCAATGCGTTCGATGGCCTTGGCCAGGAACAGCAGGTCCAGGCAGGCCGAAATCTTGCGTGG
>JBGSNW010000231.1:0-1507 GCA_041739435.1 Burkholderiaceae bacterium | reverse complement strand
GAGCGCGGACGAGGCCGTGGCTGGCACGGGTGGCCGCGCCAACCCCTGAGTTTCCCCTTTCAATTTCCAACTTCTGGAGAAACCGCATGAGAAAGTTGTTTGCAAAGTGCGTCGCCGTCGTGTGGGCCTGCGGGACGCTGGTTGCCACGGCTGCGGGCCTGCCCGGCCCGGTGGTGGACACCGCCTGGCTGGCGGCCCACCTGGACACGGTGCAGGTGGTGGAGGTGTGCAGCGACCTCCGGCCGTTCACGGCCGAGCCTCGGTTCAACACCGACGCCAATGGCCGAAAAACGCTGGTGGAGGTGGGGGGCCACATCCCCGGCGCCCGCCTGATCGACATGAAAACCATGCGCACCGAGCGCATCTTTGGGGGGCAGCCGGTCAAGTACATGATTCCGGAGAAGGCGGCGTTTGAAAAAGCCATCCAGGCCATGGGCGTGGACGCGGGTCGACCCATCGTGATCGTGCCCGTGGGAACCGAGTTGGCTGAGCTGGACGATGCCCTGCGGGTGCTGTGGCAGTTCAAGGTCTATGGCGAGGACGACATCGCCGTGCTAGACGGCGGCATGGCCAGCTGGCTGGCCGAAAACCGGCCCTACACCACCCAGGCCAGCGCCGTTCGCACGGGGAGCTGGCGCGCCCGCGCCGACCGCAGCGCCCGCTACCTGGCCGATTCGCAGGATGTGGCCCAGGCCATGGCCGGCAAAAGCGCGACGCTGGTGGATGCACGCGATGCCCGGCAGTTTCATGGGCTGGTCAAGCGCGATTACGTGGCGGGCCACGGGCACCTGGAAGGGGCGCGCCTCTATGCCACCGATCTGATGACGCGCTCGGCCGGAGGGGCGCTCAAGTTCATGAGCCCCAACACCTACCGCGCCCTGATGCAGGCCCAGGGCATCGATCCGGCGGCACCTGCCATCACCTATTGCAACAGTGGCCATCTCGCGGCCGGGCCATGGTTTGTGCTGTCTGAAGTGCTGGGCAACCCGGGCGCCCGCCTGTACGACGGCTCGTTGCACCAGTGGACGCTGGAAAAACGGCCGCTGGTGGGCGCGGTTCCGCTGCAATAGTTGCTGCTGCAATAACCACGCTGCGGCAGTCTGTCTGCAAGTCGGGCCTGCCGGGCAGACCTGCGCCCCCCGCGCTCGAGCCTCCGCACGGGCGGGCGCGGCCCCCCGCCACGGGTTATTCCGGGGCAGGGTATATCCCGAGGCGGGGATTTTTTCAGGCACGAAACTCGCTTGCGCCCCTAGAATAATTTGACCAATTGGTTAGCTTTTAGCGCATGCCTGCAGATTCCACCCTCGCCACCCCGCCCGCCGCCCCTGAAGCCGCTTCACCCTTGGCCGCACGGCAGCCCGCGGTGGTGGTGCACAACGCCAGCGTGATCTACCCCGCGGCCGACACACCGGTGCACGCGCTGAGCAGCATCGACCTGCGCATCGAAGAGGGCGAGTTCGTCTCGCTCATCGGCCCGTCGGGCTGCGGCAAGACCACGGCGCTGCGG
>JBGSNW010000215.1:0-4925 GCA_041739435.1 Burkholderiaceae bacterium | reverse complement strand
CCCTCGGCCACCAGACGGCCGCCGCGCTTGCCCGCGCCGGGGCCGATGTCGATGATGTGGTCGGCGCGGCGGATGGTGTCTTCGTCGTGCTCGACCACCACCAGGGTGTTGCCCTTGTCGCCAAGTTTGTGCAGCGCGTTGAGCAAGATCTGGTTGTCGCGCGCGTGCAGGCCGATGGTCGGCTCGTCGAGCACGTAGCACACGCCCTGCAGGTTGCTGCCCAGTTGCGCGGCCAGCCGGATGCGCTGCGCCTCGCCGCCCGACAGCGTGGGCGCGCCACGGTCGAGCGTGAGGTAGCCCAGGCCCACTTCTTCCAGAAACTCCAGCCGCGAGCGGATTTCGGGCAACAGGTCACGCGCAATGCCGGCCTCGCGCCCTGACAGCCGATAGAACCGTTCGCCCTGAGCCTGGCCCGTCCTGAGCGTGTCGAAGGGTCGAGGGGCTTCGACAGGCTCAGCCCGAACGGCTGGCGCCAGGCCCTCGACCCATAGGCGAACCGCCTGGACCGACAGCCGCGCAATGTCGGCGATGCCCACACCGGCAAACCTCACCGAACGCGCGGTGAGGTTCAGGCGCGCGCCGTTACAGGTGGCGCAGGCGGCGTCGGTCACGTCGTCGGCATCGGGCTCGGCAAAGGTCTGCTCGCGGCCCTTGTTGTCGTCGTTCTGCACGGAGTCGTCGAACACCTTGCGCTGCTCCTTGGTGAGCCTGACGCCGGTGCCCACGCAGTCGGGGCACCAGCCGTGTTTGCTGTTGTAGCTGAACAGGCGTGGATCAAGCTCGGCATAGCTGGTGCTGCACACGGGGCAGGCGCGCTTGGTGGAAAACGCACTGAGCTGGCCGATCCCGGCGGTGGGGGCACCGGCCATCATCGCGGCCTTCAGGCCGGTGAGGTGGCTCAGCACGTGCACCACGCCCTTGCCATGCTCAAGCGCCGTGGCCAGGGCCTGGCGCAGCAGCGCCTCGTTCTCGGGCAGCACGTCGAGACTGGCCACCGGCAGCTCAATGGTGTGCTCCTTGAAGCGGTCAATGCGCGGGAAGCCCGTGGTCGGCAAAAAGTTACCGTCCACGCGCAGGTGCGTGTAGCCGCGGGGGCGCGCCCAGTCGGCCAGCTCGGTGTACACACCCTTGCGGTTCATCACCAGCGGCGCGAGCAGGCCGATGTGCTGGCCGCGAAAGGTTTTCATCAACTGCGCCGCGATGCTGTCGGGCGTTTGCGGTTGCACGGCCGCGCCGTCTTTGGTGCAGTGCTGCACGCCGAGCTTGACGTACAGCAGGCGCAGAAAGTGCCAGACCTCGGTGGTGGTGCCCACCGTGCTCTTGCGCCCGCCACGCGAAAGGCGCTGCTCGATGGCCACGGTGGGCGGGATGCCGTACACCGCGTCCACCTCGGGCCGACCGGCCGGCTGCACGATGCTGCGCGCATAGGCGTTGAGCGATTCAAGATAGCGGCGCTGGCCTTCGTTGAACAGGATGTCGAACGCCAGCGTGGACTTGCCCGAGCCGCTGACCCCTGTCACCACGCTGAACTTGCCGCGCGGGATTTTGACGGACAGGCTCTTGAGGTTGTGTTCCTTGGCATTGACGATATGGATGCTGTCGTCATTCAGGGCCTGCCGTGCCCGGCGCGCCTGCAGCGCGGCCTGTAGCGAGACGCCCTCGGCCACGTGATGCCCGCCGAGGCCCAGCGTGCGCTCGTAATCACGCAGCGCCTTGCCGGTGTGCGACGTGGCGTGCGCCCGCACGTCTTCGGGCGTGCCCTCGGCCACGACCCAGCCGCCAGCGTCGCCGCCTTCGGGGCCCAGGTCGATCAGCCAGTCGCTGGCACGGATCACGTCGAGGTTGTGCTCGATCACCACCAGCGAATGGCCCGCGTCAAGCAGCTTGCGCAGCGCCCGCATGAGTTTGGCGATGTCGTCAAAGTGCAGGCCGGTGGTGGGCTCGTCAAACAGGAACAGCGTGCCCTTGCGCACCGTGGGCTGGCGGCTGGCGGTGGCCGTCTTGGCGGCCGCGGCCAGGAAACCGGCGAGCTTGAGGCGCTGGGCCTCGCCGCCCGACAGCGTGGGCACGGGCTGGCCGAGCTTCACGTACTCCAGCCCCACGTCCACGATGGGCTGCAGCGCGCGGATCACGTCGAGGTCAGCGCTGAACAAAGCAACGGCTTCGCTGACGGTGAGATCGAGTACGTCGGCCACATTCATGGCTCGCGGCAATACCGAACCGATGGGCTTGCGCTCGACCCTGATCTCCAGAATCTCGGGCCTGTAGCGCCTGCCGTCGCAGTCGGGGCAGCGCAGGTACACGTCGCTCAAAAACTGCATCTCCACGTGCTCAAAACCCGAGCCGCCGCAGGTAGCGCAGCGGCCGTCGCCATGGTTGAAGCTGAACTTGGAAGCGGTGTAGGCGCGCTGCCGCGCCATGGGTGTGTTGGCAAACAGCTCGCGGATCGAATCCCACGCCCCCACATAGCTCACCGGGTTGGAGCGGGCGGTCTTGCCGATGGGGCTCTGGTCGACAAACACCACTTCGCTCAGGTGGTCGGCGCCCAGCAGGCGGTCGTGCGCGCCAGGCGTTTCCGTGGCCTTGCCAAAGTGGCGCATGAGCGCGGGCGCCAGCACGTCCTGGATCAGCGACGACTTGCCCGAACCGCTGACGCCGGTGACGCACACCAGCCGCTGCAGCGGGAAGTCGACCGACACGTTTTTCAGGTTGTGTTCGCGCGCGCCTTCCAGAATCAGCCGGGGCGTGTTGTCGCCAACCATGCGCTTGAAACCCATGCCGACCTGCTTGCGCCCGCCCAGGTAGGCGCCGGTCAGGGTGTCGGCGCTGCGCAGGTCGGCCGTGCTGCCGTCAAAAACGATCTGCCCGCCGCGTTCGCCGGGGCCGGGGCCCATGTCGATCATGCGGTCGGCCGCCAGCATGACGGCGGGGTCGTGCTCGACCACCACCAGCGTGTTGCCGGCGTCGCGCAGGCGCTGCATGGCTTCGATGATGCGGCCCATGTCGCGCGGGTGCAGGCCGATGCTGGGTTCGTCCAGCACGAACAGCGTGTTGACCAGCGAGGTGCCAAGCGCCGTGGTGAGGTTGATGCGCTGCACCTCGCCGCCCGAGAGCGTGCGGCTTTGCCGGTCGAGCGTGAGGTAGCCGATGCCCACGTCGCACAGGTATTTGAGGCGCGTGGTGATTTCCTCGAACAACAGCTTGAGCGCCTGGGCGTCCGGATCGCCGGCGGCTGGCGCCAACGCCCCCACGCTGGCCACTTCGTGTGCTGCGCTGACCCCCGAGGGGGCGGCACGGGTGGCGTTGAGGCGGTCAAAAAAACGCCGAAGGCGGTCAATGGGCATCAGCATCAGGTCGTGCAGGCACAGGCCCGGCAGCGCTTCAAGTTGGGCTTGCGTCCAGCCCGTCCCGGCGGGCAGGAAGCGCTTCTCGGGGGGCAGGACGGCGTCGGCGTCGTCCTGGCCGCCAATGCGCCACAACAGGCTTTCCGTTTTCAGGCGCGCGCCGTTGCAGGTGTGGCATGGCGTGTAACTGCGGTATTTGGACAGCAGCACACGGATGTGCATCTTGTAGGACTTGGTCTCGAGGTATTCAAAGAAACGCTTGACGCCGTACCAGTGCTGGTTCCACTTGCCGTTCCAATGGGGCGAGCCCTCGATCACCCAGCGCTGATGCTCGGGGGGCAACTTGTTCCACGGCGTGTCGCGCGGAATACCGGCGGCTTCGGCGTGGCGCATCAGGTCATCCTGGCATTCGGCCCAGGCGGGTGTCTGCAGGGGCTTGATGACGCCTGCGCGCAGCGTGAGCTTGTCGTTGGGGAAGACGAGGCCGTAGTCCACGCCGATCACGCGGCCAAAGCCGCGGCAGGTCTCGCAGGCGCCCACGGCGGAGTTGAATGAAAACGCCGAGGGGATGGGGTCGGCGTAGCGGATGTCGCTTTCGGGGCAATGCAGGCCGGTGGAGAACTTCCAGATATCAAAGTCTTCCGTTCGCGTTGCGCTTGTCGAAACGCCACCTTCGACAGGTTCTGGCGGAACGCGCATTGCATACACGCTCATGCGCCCGCTGCCGCGCTTGAGCGCGACTTCAATGGCCTCGACGACGCGGGCACGCTCGGTGTTCGAGATCCGGAAGCGGTCGGCCACCACGTCGAGCACTTTGCGTGGCCCCGTGGGGGTGGCCACCTCGCGCTCGGCCTGCACCCGCGTAAAGCCGCTGGCAGACAGCCACTGCGCCACTTCGTCGGCCGTGGTGTGGGCGGGCAGCTCCACCGGGAAGGTCACCGCCAGCCGGGGGTCGGCCTGCGCCTGGGCCCGCTGCACCATTTCGGCATAAATGCTGTCGGGCGAATCGTGCCGCACGGGCCGGGCGGTCTGCCGGTCAAACAACTGGCCGGCCCGCGCCAACAGCAGCTTGAGGTGGTCGTTGAGCTCGGTCATGGTGCCCACCGTGGAGCGCGACGACCGGACCGGGTTGGTCTGGTCGATCGCGATCGCGGGCGGCACGCCTTCCAGTTTGTCCACCGCGGGTTTGTCCATGCGGTCCAGAAACTGGCGCGTGTAGGCCGAAAACGTCTCGACGTAACGGCGCTGGCCTTCGGCGTACAGCGTGTCAAACACCAGGCTTGACTTGCCCGACCCGCTGGGGCCCGTCACCACGGTGAGTTCACCGGTGCGGATGTCGAGGTCGAGGTTCTTGAGGTTGTGCTGGCGGGCTCCCCGGATGCGGATCAATCCCTGTGTCATGCGTCGTGTCTTTCTGGTTTTGGACGGGCGGCTGAAGATTCTAGGGAAATGCTGAATAAGTCCCCGATGCGGTCTGCCACTCATGATGCTCGCGCGTTATGGGTGAAGTGACTGACCGAACGGGATGCGAACGATGATGAGACAAATGACACTGGCGACGGCGAAGGGATTCGAGGTCCA
>JBGSNW010000189.1:0-2531 GCA_041739435.1 Burkholderiaceae bacterium | reverse complement strand
GATGGTCCACGCCGATCATGGTTGGCACAGCGTGCCCCATGGCATTCATGGTGTGGTGACTCTTGTGGCAGTGCATGGCCCAGTCGCCCTCCTCGTCGGCCAGCAGCTCGATCTGGCGCATCTGGCCCACGGCCACATCGGTGGTCACCTCGTACCAGCGCGAGCCAGGCGGTGTCGGGCCGCCGTCGGTGCCGGTCACCTGGAATTCGTGGCCGTGCAGGTGGATCGGGTGGTTGGTCATGGTGAGGTTGCCGACGCGGATGCGCACCCGGTCGCCCAAACGCACATTGAGCGTGTCGATGGCCGGGAACACCCGGCTGTTCCAGCACCAGATGTTGAAGTCCAGCATGGTCATGATTTTTGGCGTCATGCTGCCGGGGTCGATGTCGTAGGCGTTGAGGAGGAACACAAAGTCGCGGTCCACCTCATCGATCAGCGGGTGTTTCGCTTTCGGGTGCGTGACCCACATGCCCATCATGCCCATCGCCATCTGCACCATTTCATCGGCGTGCGGGTGGTACATGAAGGTGCCCGGGCGGCGCGCCTCGAACTCGTACACAAAGGTCTTGCCCACGGGGATGGCCGGCTGGTTGAGTCCGCCGACCCCGTCCATGCCGCTGGGCAGGCGCTGGCCATGCCAGTGAATGGTGGTGTGCTCTGGCAGCTTGTTGGTGACGAAAATCCGCAGGCGATCACCCTCCACCACTTCAATGGTCGGGCCGGGGCTTTGACCGTTGTAACCCCACATGTTGACCTTGAAGCCGGGCGCCACTTCGCGCACGATTGGCTCGGCGATCAGGTGAAATTCCTTAACGCCATTGTTCATGCGCCAGGGCAGGGTCCAGCCGTTGAGCGTGACGACCGGGTTGTACGGGCGCCCCGTGGTCGGAATTAGCGGCGGTGCTGTTTCGACCGAGGTCTGGATGACCGGCTCCGGCAGTGCGGCCAGTGCCGACCGCGTCACGGCCAGTCCGGCGACCGTTGCGGCGGCGCCCGCGAAAAACTGCCGTCTTGAGTTCGTGAGAGTCATCGGAGGTTCCTTGTTCTGTCAATGGCCCGCTGCAGCGCTGGCATCACCGCCACCCCCGCTGCCCAGCGCCACAAAGCTTTCGGGGGTGCCGCCTTGCAGCACCCATTGCAGATCGGTCTCGGCGATCCAGTAGTCGCGCTGGGCGCCGATGGCATCGACGGTTGCCTGCGACTGGTTGCGGACCTCGCCCAGCAGATCCCATACGCTCTTGAGCATCCCGTTGTAGTGCAGCACCGTCTCTTCGGTGATGAACTCGCGCACTTTCAGCACCTCATCACGGGCACCCCTGGCCAGCGCGTGGCTGGTTCGGTAGGCCTCCAGGGCCAATTGGAGATTGGCCTGGTTGTGCATTCTTTCGACGCGGGGCAGTTCGGCCCGCACAACGGAAATCCGTGGCTGCCACTCGCTGGGCGCCAGGGTCTGTGCAGGCACGTCGGGCAGCTGGTCTGCAAGCGCCACGCTGGCGTGCAGGCCCGTCAGTCGCAGGGTTCTGATCAAGCGGGCCTGCGCCTGCGCGGCGGCATATTGCGCGCGCCGAAGAGTCGCCTGCGCCGACGTTTGGGCCAGTTGCACTTGCGTCTGCTGCAGCGGGCTCCAGTTGCCGACGCGCACCATGCGCTGGCCCAACTCTGCGGCCGCCTCGGTGGCTTCCAGGGCGTCGCGGTGCTGCTTTAGAACTTGCCTCGCGGCGACAGCGTCCAGCCAGGCGGTTTTTCCCTGCACGGCGACTTTCAGAACCTCGTCCATGTCATCGACGCGCCGCAGCAGCCCCGGGTCAAGCTTCAGCCACTGGCCTGAGGCAATCAGATCGACGTTGGCAGGCCCCAGGCGCAGCAGCGGTGCCACCAGATCGGGATGCGCGAGCCAGGCTTGGCGAACCGCATCCGCGGGGGTCAACAGTGCGAGACTGTCGGGCTGCAGTTGTGGGTCTGGGGCGGGTGGCAGGTGACTGTTTTCCCACTTGAGAACGTCTGCGTGGCCGCGCTTGTATTGGCCTACGGCGTCGTTTGCGCTTCGCCAGGTCAAATCGGTGGGCGCGGGCGCGGTCTGGGCCGACAAGGCGAGTGGAAACGCCACCAGGCCGACCATCAGTGCCTGCCGGACGACCCTCGGATGAAATTGAAAGCGCACGGTTCTGGCTCCTTTGATGTGAATCAAGCGAACCGGAGTTTGCGGGGGCGGCGCCGTCGACAAGCTGTCGTCCGGATTACAAAGTTGTCAGCTTCGGTTCTGGAGGGCCGCGAGGGACGAAAATCGGGGGCTGGAGAAGCGTTGTGAAAATTCTAATCGTCGAAGATGAACCCAAAACAGGTGATTACCTGCGCCAGGGGTTGCGTGAGGCGGGGTTTGTGGTCGAGTTGGCCACCGATGGCGTCGATGGACTGCATCACGGCCTTGAGGGGGACCACGACCTGGTGATTCTGGATGTCATGCTCCCGGGCATGGACGGCTGGCAAATTTTGAAAAACCTGCGCGAACGCGGACGGGATGTGCCGGTGCT
>JBGSNW010000072.1:0-2219 GCA_041739435.1 Burkholderiaceae bacterium | reverse complement strand
CACGTCGCGCCGCACGCCTTCAGGAAGCCGGCCGCTTCCCCGCCCCGCAGCGGTGCATCGCGGCCGGTTATGGTGGCTTCCGGTGGAAAGACTGCGGCTGCCAACGCCTGGGAGGAGTTCTAACGTTCCGCGTCGCCACCGCGCGCTTTGCACCGGGGCCGGCGCTTTTTTGTTGGCGCCTTCGGATGCGCAACAGCGGTACTCATCACCGTCGAACGTCGGTCCAACCACAATAAGCAGACCCCACCGATCGAACTGGAAAGCCCCAATTAGTTGGTGATTTGGACAAGTGGCCGAGAGAAGTCGTTACGGGCCAAGTCCGCCCTCTTCAACGTGACTACGAGATTGTTGACATCGCCGAATTGCCAGCCGATCAGGCTGCTCGATGGGAGTTCGATTAGCGTAACATCCGTGTCGTCGTCGAAATCGTGGACATATCCCCATGGCACATGTCCGATGCCTCCAGTTTCACTGGCCGCTTCGGCGCGCCAGACCTGCTCGCAGTCAGCAATGAGGGGCGCGGGCAGCGCCGCCGGATCACGTAGATAGACCGACTTCGCAGCATCCAGCAGCTTGGTCTCGAAGTCGTGGACCCAGGTCGGGTTGGCTGCGGGGTCGTGCGTCGTCAGAGGCAGCGAGAAAACCTGCACACCTTCGTCGAAGCGCTGCGCGTCCGAGAGTTTTTTTCCATCGCGGTAGAACGGGGGGACGCGCTTGTGCATCCATGTCAAGGCTGTCAGCTCGGCCAATATCGGCGCAATCGCCTTGGCTGAGAAGGCCTGATCCGCTGCCATGACATCGACCTGACCCTTGAGCACGCGCAAACGATCAACGATGTCACCACCGTGCATGCTGCCAAACTCGTGGACGGCTGCCATGGCACGGTATTCATCGAGATTGATGCGCTTGCGAAGAAGCACATCCTCCGCTTCAGCTTTCGCGGCGTCGTGAATGGCTTGTTCCAACTTGGCGAGCGATTCCCGCTGTAAGTAGTCGGCTGCCTTCGTCGGAGTTGCCAATTCGTAGGCGGCGAGTGCCGTCCCGATCATCATCTGTGCCGTTGCCCAATCAAAAGGCCAGCGTTGCTCAGTTGCGAAGTCGTGGCGTAAACCATAGCGCTGATGCCGAATCTGGCTCCGACCTTCACTGCGAGGGTCGTTGCGCCCATCGACCACCTACACGATGTCGACGGGCCAGCGCGAAAAGGACCAACTGAAACCAGACGATGCCGCTCGTTTGCTGCCGTCGTACCCGACCATGTTGCAGTTTTCCAAGATGGGTGGCGCTGCTACAAAATCACCTGGAGCAGAGAAGTGCTGCACCTTGGCCTCGAGAGTTTGGGGGTGCAGGAAAATGGCGAGCCAGCCACGGCGGGGGCCCAGCCCGTTCCAAAGACCTGCGGGCAATTGTGCACAGTCAAACTGAGCCAGGAGTTGCAGGGCAGAACCGTTGATCATCGGCCATTCGACCCCGGCAGGCAGGCGCGCGCCGCCACCCATCCAGGCTGCGGCCGCCTTGCAATCCCTCACCGGCACTTGCGGCACGAGGCGCACCGACACCGGCTCCTTGCCGCGCGCCGCTTCCATTTGCTGCTCGTGTACAATTTGCGCCGTAACACCGGCGAGCATGTTGGACACGAGTTCTTGATCGGAGGCCGAGAGCTTTTGCTCAGGAACGGTGCCCGACTGTTGGCCCAAGGCCTTGAAGCGTGCCTTCAGCTTAGAGAAGATCTTTCTAGAAACCATCGCGTTGGCCCTCCCACATCGAGAGAAGCTATGTCATCGGCGTTAATAGACCGAACAACTTGGCCGTGCCGGCGACCGCAATACCCCAAAAAGGGGGCAAGTGCGGCGCGGGTCAGGGCTTCCAGGCGAGGAAGTTGGCGATGAGCGCGAGGCCGAGGGCTTGGCTCTTCTCGGGGTGGAACTGGGTGCCGGCGATGTTGGCTTTGCCGACCATGGCGGTGACCGGCCCGCCGTAGCCGGTCTCGGCGATGACGGCGCCGCGATCCGGTGAGACCAGATGATAGGAGTGGACGAAATAGGCGTGCAGGCCGTCGCGCCCGGTGCGGATGCCCGTGAGCAGAGGATGCGGCCCGCCCAAGAGATCGAGCGTGTTCCAGCCCATGTGCGGGATCTTCAGCGCCGGGTCGGTGGGCGTGATGGCGCGCACGTCGCCGGGGATCCAGCCGAGGCCCTCGGTGACGCCGTGCTCGAGCC
>JBGSNW010000050.1:0-2155 GCA_041739435.1 Burkholderiaceae bacterium | reverse complement strand
GTCGGGGCGTCGATCGCGGCGGCCCGCGCTGCGATGGGCTTCGGGGTGGATGGGGCGCGTCGGTTGCCCGAGGGCATTGCGGCCAACATTGCCGGGGGCACGCACCACGCGAGCGCCGACAAGGGTGGCGGTTTTTGTGTGTTCAACGATTTTTGCGTGGCGGCCCGCCTGATGCAGGCCGAACACGCGCGCCACCTTGCCCGCCAAGCCGCCCCCGCGCTGAAGGTGGCGATCATCGACCTGGACGTGCACCAGGGCAACGGCACGGCCAGCATCTGCCGCGGCGACGCCAGCATCTTCACGCTGTCGATCCATGGGGCGAAGAACTTTCCGTTTCGCAAGGAGGCGGGTGATCTGGACGTCGACCTGCCCGACGGCTGCGGCGACGCCGACTACCTGGCCGCGCTGGAGCGGGCGCTGGACGAGCTGGCGCATCGCTTCGAGCCCGGGCTGGTGCTGTACCTGGCCGGTGCCGACCCACACGAAGGCGACCGCCTGGGGCGCCTGAAACTCACACACGACGGGCTGGAGGCACGCGACCGCCGCGTCATGGACTGGGCCTGGCAGCGGCACATTCCACTGGCGTTTGCGATGGGCGGCGGCTACGGCACGCGGATCGAAGACACCGTGCAGGTGCAGATGAACACCTACCGGGTGGCGCTGCAATACTGGCAGCGCTGGCAAAATCGGGTGCGATGACGGCCCCCAAACCCCAACCCGAAGCCCGTGGCGCCTATCCGGTGTTGCGGCCCATCACCACCCGCTGGATGGACAACGACGCCTACGGCCACGTCAACAACGTCGTGTACTACAGCTGGTTCGACACCGCGGTCAACGCCTTCCTGATCGAGCAGGGCGTGCTCGACATTCACCATGGCCCGACGATTGGCCTGGTGGTGGAAACGCAGTGCAACTACTTTGCGCCGCTGGCGTTCCCCCAGACCGTGGAGGCCGGCATCCGCGTGGCGAAACTCGGAAAATCCAGCGTGCGCTACGAGGTGGGCCTGTTCGCGCAGGGCGAGCCCCTGACCGCCGCCCGGGGCCATTTCATCCACGTGTACGTTGACCGCGTCAACCGCCGCCCTGTTCCATTGCCCTCTGCCCTCAAATCCGTTCTGGAGACTCTGACTTGACCCCCAACGCTGCTCCTTCCCTTCTGTCCAACCC
Source organism: Burkholderiaceae bacterium (assembly GCA_041739435.1). Lineage (GTDB taxonomy): Bacteria > Pseudomonadota > Gammaproteobacteria > Burkholderiales > Burkholderiaceae_C > PHCI01. The sequence goes on along the minus strand of JBGSNW010000050.1, from coordinate 988 downwards.
GGTGGACGCCGCCATCACCAGCCGCATGTCGGTGCGTGCCTTCACGCCGCAGCCCGTGCCGCGGGAAACCGTCATGGAACTGCTGGAGGTGGCCCGCCGTGCGCCATCGGGCACCAACACCCAGCCCTGGAGGGTGTACGTGCTGCAGGGCGCGGCGCGCGAAACGCTGGTCGAAAAGGTCTGCGCCGCGCACGACGCCATCCGCGACAACCCGGCGCTGGCCGCCGAATACCGCGAGGAATACGACTACTACCCCGAAAAATGGGTCAGCCCCTACATTGACCGTCGCCGCGAAAACGGCTGGGGCCTGTACGGGCTGCTGGGCATCGGCAAGGGCGACAAGGACAAGATGCACGCGCAGCACCAGCGCAACTACCGCTTCTTCGATGCGCCCGTGGGCCTGATGTTCACGCTCGACCGGGTGATGGGGCGCGGCTCGCTGGTGGACTACGGCATGTTCCTGCAGAACATCATGGTCGCGGCCCGCGGACGCGGGCTGCACACCTGCCCGCAGGCCGCGTGGAACGGCTTCGCCAAAATCATCCTGCCGCACATCGGGGCGGGGCCGGACGAGTTGCTGGTGTGTGGCATGGCGCTGGGGCACGCCGACGCGGCCGAGGTGGTGAACACGTTTCACACGCCGCGGGTGCCGGCGGCAGACTTCACACGATGGGTTGAATAAGCGATGGCGGCGCGCAGGCCTGTGGCGGTGGGCCGTGCCGCTGCGGATGTTGGCCAACCCGTGACGGCGTGGCGATGAGCTTCTTCGCCGTCCAGCTGCTCAACGGCCTGAGCTACGCCACCACGCTGTTCCTGATGGCGGCCGGCCTGACGCTGATCTTTGGCGTCACGCGCATCGTCAACTTTGCGCACGGCAGTTTTTTCATGCTGGGCGCCCTGTTCACCGCCCACTGGGTCACCCACTGGTTTCCGTCATGGGGCGACAGCGCGGCGCTGTACGCGCTGGCCATGCTGCTGGGCGCGGGGG
>JBGSNW010000025.1:0-4162 GCA_041739435.1 Burkholderiaceae bacterium | reverse complement strand
GCCGCCAGGCGGGCTTCCTGCTCGACGAAGGTGCGACCCCGCAGCAGGTTGATCAAGCGATGGAAAAATTCGGCTTCGCGATGGGTCCGTTCCGGGTTGGCGCATCCCATGATGACGTCGTCGACCTCCGCGGCCTCGATGCCGGCGCGCTTGACCGCGGCCTTCACCGCATGGCCCCCCAGCGTGGCGCCATGGGTCATGTTGAAAGCGCCCTTCCAGCTCTTGGCCAGGGGCGTGCGGGCGGTGGAAACAATCACTGCGTTGGTCATGCGTGTTCTCCGGAATCGGATGCGGAATGGCGGTGGTGGTTGGCTGGGTGCCGGCCAACTCAGCTGAAGGACTTGCCTTCGGCAGCCAGGCGAGCGAGCAGCGGCGCGGGCTGCCAGAACTCCGCGTCGTCCAGCGGGTTGGCGGCGAAACGCTTCATCGTGGCGACCACGTTGTACAGGCCCACGGTGTCGGCATAGCACATCGGCCCGCCGCGGAATGGGGGGAAGCCGTAGCCGGTGAGGTAGACGATGTCGATGTCCGAGGCCCGCAGGGCAATGCCTTCGTCGACGATCTTCGCGCCCTCGTTGACGAGCGAATACACCAGCCGGTGCACGATCTCGTCGTCGCTGATCTTGCGTGGCTTCACGCCCAGTTCGGCGCGGTGCTTCTCGATCATGTCCGTGACGACCTTCGAGGGAATCGCATCGCGCTTGCCCGGCACGTAGTCGTACCAGCCGGCGCCTGTCTTCTGGCCGTAGCGGCCCATTTCGCACAGCATGTCGGCGGTCTTGCTGTAACGCATGTTCGGCTTTTCCTGGTAGCGCCGCTTGCGGATGGCCCAGCCGATGTCGTTGCCGGCCAGGTCGCCCATGCGGAACGGGCCCATGGCAAAACCGAATTTCTCGATGGCCTTGTCCACCTGCGCCGGGGTGCAGCCTTCGTCGAGCAGGAAGCCCGCCTGGCGGCTGTACTGTTCGATCATGCGGTTGCCGATGAAGCCGTCGCACACGCCGGAAACCACCGAGGTCTTGCGGATCTTCTTGCCCACCGCCATCACCGTGGCCAGGACGTCCTTGGCGGTCTTTTCACCGCGCACGACTTCCAGCAGTTTCATGACGTTGGCGGGGCTGAAGAAGTGGGTGCCGATCACGTCCTGAGGGCGTTGGGTGAACGCGGCGATCTTGTTGACGTCCAGCGTGGAGGTGTTGCTGGCCAGGATGGCGCCGGGCTTCATGACCTCGTCGAGTTTCTTGAACACCGCTTCCTTGACGCCCATTTCCTCGAACACGGCCTCGATCACCAGGTCGGCGTTCTTGAGGTCGTTGTAATCGAGCGTGGTGCTGAGCAGGCCCATGCGCTGCTCGTATTTGTCCTGCTTGAGCTTGCCGCGCTTGACCTGGCTTTCGTAGTTCTTGCGGATCGTGGCGAGGCCCCGGTCGAGCGCCTCCTGCTTCATCTCCAGCATTTTCACCGGGATGCCGGCGTTGAGGAAGTTCATGGCGATGCCACCGCCCATGGTGCCGGCGCCGATGACCGCGACGGACTGGATCGGGCGCTGCGGCGTGTCCTCGGGCACGTCCGGAATCTTGGATGCCGCGCGCTCGGCCGTGAAAACATGGCGCAGCGCCCGGCATTCGGGCGTCATCATGAGGTTGATGAACAGTTCACGCTCGTACAGCATGCCTTCGTCGAACTTCATCTTCGTGGCCGCTTCCACGGCATCCACGCACTTGGGTGGCGCGGGGAAGTTTTTCGCCATGCCCTTGACCATGTTGCGCGCGAACTGGAAGTAAGCGTCGCCCAGCGGATGTTTGCACGGCAGATTGCGCACCAGCGGCAATCCACTGCCGTCCTGGTGCTTGTCGGCCATGGCCTTGGCAAACGCCAGCGCCTCGGCGGGCAGCGACTCGGCCGACCCCGCCATCTTGTCAAACAGTTTCTGGCCGGGCAAGGACGCGAGCAGTTCGCTCTTGACGGGCTCACCGCTCACGATCATGTTCAGGGCGGTTTCCACGCCCAGCACGCGGGGCAGCCGCTGCGTGCCGCCCGCGCCCGGAATCAGGCCGATCTTGACCTCGGGCAACGCCACGTTGCATCCCGGTGCCGCGATGCGATAGTGGCAGCCCAGGGCGAGTTCCAGCCCACCTCCCATGGCCACGGAGTGAACGGCGGCGATGACCGGCTTGGCCGAGTTTTCAACCGCCAGGATCACGCTCAGGAGGTTGGGCTCCTGCAGCGCTTTTGGGGTGCCAAACTCCTTGATGTCGGCACCGCCCGAAAAAGCCTTGCCGCCGCCCGTGATGACGATGGCACGGACGGCCGGATCGGCATTGGCACGGTGGAGGCCGTCGGTGATGCCGAGACGGGTGGCGTGCCCCAGGCCATTGACCGGCGGGTTGTTCAGGGTGATCACGGCAACGTCGCCGTGAAGTTGGTATGCAGCCGTCATGCGGGAGTCCTCAAAAAAATAAAAAGAACGACCGTTCGTTTTTAGAACGGGCAAGTGTATGTTGCAGTGCGGCGAGGGCTTGTCACGGTCGGGACAAACCGGTAACTCACTCTACACCTCCAGCCATTCCTTGCGAATATAGGCGTCGGCGCGGAGCGTGTCCGGCGTGCCTTCAAACACAATGCTGCCGTGGCCCATGACCAGGACGCGGTCGGAAATGGCCATGGCGATGGTGAGCTTTTGTTCGATCAGAAGCACCGACACGCCCCGCTCCTTCAGGGTCTTGAGGTATTGGGCCACCAGTTCGACGATCTTGGGCGCCAGGCCTTCGGTGGGTTCGTCGATGATGATGAGGTCTGGATCGCCCATGAGCGTGCGGCACAGCGTGAGCATCTGCTGCTCGCCCCCGGACAACACCCCTGCTTCGGTGTGCTGGCGCTCCTTGAGGCGCGGAAACATGCGGTACATGTCGTCAAAGGACCAGCGGCTTCCCTTGCCCGCCCCCTTTTGCCCGAGCAGCAGGTTCTGGTGCACGGTGAGCTTGGGGAAAATGTCGCGGTTCTCGGGCACGTAGCCAATGCCCAGATGGGCGATCTCGTAGGTTTTTTTCCCGAGGGTTTCCTGGTCTTTCCAGCGCACCGAGCCCTGGCAATCCACCAGGCCCATGATGGCCTTGGCGGTGGTCGAACGCCCGGAGCCATTGCGCCCGAGCAGGGCCACGATCTCCCCGGGCTTGACGTCGAAATGCACGCCATGCAGCACGTGGCTCTTGCCATAGAAGGCGTGGAGGTTCTCAATGTGCAGCATCTTCAATGTCCCTGCGCCTGTGATTGCGCCACGGCCGAGCCCAGATACGCCTCCTGCACCCGCGCGTTGGCCCGCACCGCGTCCGGCGTGTCAAAGGCAATGACCTCGCCATACACCACCACGGCAATCCTGTCGGCCAGTCCGAACACCACGCCCATGTCGTGCTCGACCGTGAGCAGCGTCTTGCCCACGGTCACTTCCTTGATGAGCTGGATGAAACGCGCGGTTTCGGACTTGCTCATGCCGGCGGTGGGCTCATCGAGCAGGATCACGTTGGCGCCACCGGCGATGGTGATGCCGATTTCCAGCGCGCGTTGTTCGGCGTAGGTGAGGTTCACCGCCAGCACATCGCGTTTGCGGTCCAGCCGAATCTGCTGCATGAGCTGCTCTGCACGGTCGTTGGCATCGTCCAGATCGGCCAGGAACTTCAGGAACGTGTACTTGTAGCCCAGGCTCCAGAGCACGCCACAGCGCAGGTTCTCGAAAACGCTCAGCTTGGGGAAGATGTTGGTGATCTGGAAGCTGCGCGACAGGCCCCGGCGGTTGATCTCGAACGGCCGCAGGCCGTTGATGCGCTGACCGTTGAGCAGCACGTCGCCGCTGGTGGGCTCGAAGCGGCCGCTGATCAGGTTGAACAGCGTGGACTTTCCGGCGCCATTGGGGCCGATGATGGCCACACGTTCACCCGCCGTCACGGCCAGATTGGCGCCGCGAATGATCTCGGTCTTGCCGAAGCTCTTGCGGAGGTCCTTGAGTTCAAGCGCGGGTGTAGCCCCCACGCTTGTCGCTGCGCGTGCTGCGCTGTACGAGACGCCGCCAGAGGCAACGTCCCTTCGGGCTGTCCGGCCCTGCGCAGGCAGGCCCGGAGCCGCAGCCCTCAGCCCCTCTGGGGCTGAGCTTGCTTGGGAGCGGCCC
>JBGSNW010000541.1:0-9286 GCA_041739435.1 Burkholderiaceae bacterium | reverse complement strand
ATGGTGACAACGCACCGTACCCCCCTGCCAGTCCCGCAAATCAGGACGCACCGTCTGACAGTGCGCTGTGGCGTCACCGCAGCGCGGTGCAAACAGGCAGCCCGCTGGCCGGTCGAACACCCCGGGCACCACGCCCGGGATGGTGGCCAATGGCCGACCGGCCTCGCCCTGCTCGGGCAGCGCGGCCAGCAGGGCTTCGGTGTAGGGGTGTTGCGGGCTGCGAAAAAGCCCGTCGGCGCTGCGCTCTTCCATCACCTGGCCGGCATACATCACGGCCACCCGTTCGGCCATTTCGCGGACCACGCCCATGTTGTGGGTGATCAGCACCAGCGCCATGCCGCGCTCCTTCTGCAGGTCGCGCAGCAGGTCCAGGATTTGCGCCTGGATCGTGACGTCGAGTGCGGTGGTGGGTTCGTCGGCGATCAGCAGGCGCGGGTTGCACGAGATCGCCATGGCAATCATCACCCGCTGGTTCATGCCGCCGGAGAGTTGATGAGGGTAGTCCTGCATGCGGGCCGCTGGCGACGGAATGCCCACCTGTTCCAGCAATTCGATGGCGCGGCGGCGCGCGGCGGTCTTGTCGAGCGGCGTGTGCAGCCGCAAGGTTTCCATGAGCTGGAAGCCGATGGTGAAGCAGGGGTTCAGGCTGGTGGTCGGATCCTGGAAGATCATGGCCATGTCCTTGCCCACGAGGCGTCGGCGCTCGCGATCGGAAATGCCCAGCAGGTCATGCCCGGCAAACCGCAAGGCCCTGGCGCGCACCCGGCCCGGGTAGGCGATCAGCCCCATCAGCGCCATCACGGTCACGCTCTTGCCCGAGCCCGATTCGCCCACGATGCCGAGCACGCCGGCCTCGTCCAGCGACAGGCTCACTCCTTCCACCGCGTGCATGACGCCGCCCTGGGTCGGAAACTCCACGTGCAGTCTTCAATTTCGAGCAATGGCATGACGGGATTTTCTTCAGCGCTTGAGCTTGGGGTCGAGGGCATCACGCAGCCCATCCCCCAGCAGGTTGAATGCCAGCACGGCCATCAGGATCATCAGGCCCGGAAACGTGACCACCCACCAGGCGCGCATCACAAATTCGCGCGCGTCGGCCAGCATGGTGCCCCACTCCGGCGACGGCGGCTGCGCGCCCAACCCTAGAAAACCCAGCGCTGCCGCATCCAGAATGGCGGTGGACACGCCCAGCGACGCCTGCACGATCAGCGGCGCGGCGCAATTGGGCAGCACCTCGCTGAACATCAGCCGCAGGGTGCCGGCGCCGCTCACGCGGGCTGCCGTCACGTAGTCCCGCGACACCTCGGTGATGACGGCCGCGCGTGTGATTCGCACGTAATGCGGCAACACCACGATGGCCACCGCCAGCATGGCGTTCATCAGGCCCGGCCCGAGAATGGCCACGATCACGATGGCCAGCAACAGGCTGGGCAGCGTGAGGATGATGTCCATCAGCCGCATGATCGCGATTTCAACCACGCCGCGCGCGAAACCGGCGATCAGGCCCAGCACGATGCCGACGGCGATCGAGATCGTCACCACGGCCAGCCCGATCGACAGCGACAGCCGCGCACCGTGGATCAGGCGCGAGAGGATGTCGCGGCCGATCGCATCGGTGCCCAGCCAGTAGGTGGCCGACCCGCCGGCCTGCCACATCGGCGGCTGCAGGAACACCTGGCTGTTGGTGGCGTTGGGCGGGTGTGGCGCCAGCCAGGGCGCGAACAACGCCGTCAAGAGCAGCACCACGACCACCACCAACCCGGCCACGGCACCCCGGTTGGCGGAGAAAGCGGTCCAGAACTCGCGCATCGGGCCGGGTGGCGCCGACGCATGGGCGGCCGGCGCCACATGGGAAGTGAAAGGTTCAATACGCATCTCAGCGTGCCTGCCGGATTCGGGGGTTGATGACGCCGTAGGTGAGGTCCACCAGCAGGTTGACCACCATCACCACCCCGCCGAGCAGCAGCATGCCGCCCTGCAGCACCGGGTAGTCGCGCCGGTTGATGGCCTCGATGAGCCATTTGCCGACGCCGGGCCAGGAAAAAATCGTCTCGGTCAGGATCGCCCCGGTGAACAGCACCCCCACCTGCAGGCCAATCACCGTGACCACGGGGATCAACGCATTGCGCAACGCATGCACCCCCACCACGCGCAGCGGCGGCAGCCCCTTGGCCCGCGCGGTGCGGATGTAGTCCTCGCCCAGCACCTCCAGCATCGCCGACCGCGTCATGCGCGCGACCACCGCCAGCGGGTTGGTGCCGAGCACGATGGTGGGCAGGATCAGGTGGCTGAGTGTCGAGACGAAGGCCTCGCGCTCCCCCGCAAGGAGCGAGTCGATCAGGAGGAAGCCCGTGGTGGGCTCGATGAAATACTGCACCGCGATGCGACCGGACACCGGCGTCAGATCCAGCTGCACCGAAAACAGCAGGATCAGCAGCAGCCCCCACCAGAAGATCGGCATCGAATACCCCGTGAGCGAGGTGGCCATGACGCCATGGTCGAACACCGAATTGCGCCGCACGGCCGCGATGATGCCGGCGGGGATGCCCAGCACCAGCGCAAAAACAATGGCGCACAGGGCCAGCTCCACCGTGGCGGGGAACAGGGTCAGAAATTCGCGAATGACCGGTTCCTGCGTGATGATCGACTTGCCCAGGTCGCCCTGCAGGACGCGCCCGATGTAGATCCCGTACTGGACGATCACGGGCTTGTCCAGTCCGTAGGCCTTGAGCAGGGTCGCGTGGCGCTCCGCGTCGATGCCACGTTCGCCGGCCAGGGTTTCGATCGGGTCGCCCGGAACCAGCCGGATCAGGAAAAACGCCAGCAGCGTCATTCCAAAAAAGGTCGGAATGACCAGCGACAGACGCGTCAGGACATAGCGGAGCATCGAAGCCTCAGGCCCGACAAGACCCATCCATCACGGCACGGGTGGTCATTTCTTGTCGCGCAGTTCCCGTCGCAGGATTTTCCCGACCGGTGTCTTGGGCAGTTCGGTACGGAACTCCACGATCTTGGGCAGCTTGTAACCCGTGAGGTTGGCCTTGCAGTAGTCGCGCACCTGGGCCTCGCTCAACGCAGCATCTTTCTTGACGATCACGAGTTTGACCGCTTCACCGGACTTTTCGTCAGCCACGCCCACGGCCGCGCATTCCATGACACCCGGACAGCCGGAGACGACATCCTCGATTTCGTTGGGGTACACGTTGAAACCGCTCACGAGAATCATGTCCTTTTTGCGGTCCACGATCCTGAAAAATCCACGCTCGTCGGCCACGCCGATATCGCCCGACTTGAAATAGCCGTCAGGCGTCATGACCTTGGCGGTTTCGTCCGGCCGTTGCCAGTAGCCGGCCATGACCTGCGGCCCCTTGATGGCGATCTCGCCAGGCTGGCCGACCGGCACCTCGTTGCCATCATCGTCCAGCAGCTTGAAATACGTGCTGGGCAACGGCACGCCGATGGTTCCGGTGTATTCGGTGCTGGTCGTGGGGTTGCAGCTGGCCGACGGCGAGGTTTCCGACAGGCCATAACCCTCGCAGATCGGGCATCCGGTTTTTTCGAGCCACAGTTTGGCCACCGGCCCCTGCACCGCCATGCCCCCCCCCACGGCAATTTTGAGATGGGACCAGTCCACCGTGTTGAAGTCCGGATGATTGGCCAGGCCGTTGAACAGCGTGTTGACGGCCGGGAAACTGTGGATGGTGTGCTGGGACAGCTCCTTGAGCACGGCGGGAAGATCGCGCGGGTTGGGAATCAGGATGAGCTTGCCGCCCGTTCGCATCGACAGCATCATGCCCACCGTGAAGGCAAAGATGTGATAGAGCGGCAGCGCGCACACGCCGGTCGGCTGCTCGCCCGCGGGCACCTTGGCCATGACGGGCTGGTTCCAGGCCTCGGACTGGATCACGTTGGCAATCACGTTGCGGTGCAGGAGCACCGCGCCCTTGGACACGCCCGTGGTCCCGCCGGTGTATTGCAGGACGGCCACATCGTCGGGTTTGATCTCGGGCTTTTTCAACGTGCCCCGGGTGCCCCGCGCGATCGCCTCGTTGAAGCGCACCGCGCCCGGCAGCTCGTACGCCGGCACCATTTTCTTGACGTTGCGCACCACGTAGTTGACCAGCGACCCCTTGAGCAACCCCAGCTGGTCACCCATCGCACACAGGACCACATGCTTGACCGGGGTGGCGGCGATACATTGCTGCAGCGTGCTGGCAAAGTTCTCGATGATGACGATGGCCTTGGCGCCCGAATCCTTGAGCTGGTGCTCCAGCTCGCGCGGGGTGTACAGCGGATTGACGTTGACCACCACCAGGCCCGCCCTCAGGATGGCCGCCACGGCCACCGGGTACTGCGGCACGTTGGGCATCATGATGGCCACGCGGTCGCCCTTGGCCAGGCCCAGGCCCTGCAGGTAGGCCCCGAGCGCGCGGCTCAGGCTGTCGGTCTGGCCGTACCGGATGTCCTTGCCCATGAAACTGTAGGCCGTGCGGGTGGCATGCGCCCGGAAGCTTTCTTCCATCAGCGCCACCAGCGACGTGTAAGGCGTCGCGTCGATGTCGGCGGGCACGCCGGAAGGGTAGGCGCTCAGCCAGGGGCGATCACTCATGGGGGTCTCCAGGATGGGATGTTGGCGACACAGTTCGCCATGGCGGATTGTGTCGCGGCGACGCGGCCATGGTCACTGTGTTTTCCCTAGCTGGCGCCAGAGCCCACACTCTAAATTCAGGGCCGCACTCAATGCCCTGTTTCGGGCACCGCGCCAACGCGGTTATTCGATGGCCTTGCCCATGTCTTCCACCACCTTCTTGGCGTCGCCAAACACCATCATGGTCTTGTCCATGTAGAACAGTTCGTTGTCGAGGCCGGCATAGCCCGCGGCCATGGAGCGCTTGTTCACGATCACCGTCTTGGCCTTGTAGGCTTCCAGGATCGGCATGCCGTAGATCGGACTGCCCTTGACATGCGCCGCGGGGTTCACCACATCGTTGGCGCCCAGGATGATGGCCACGTCGACCTGCCCGAACTCGCCGTTGATGTCCTCCATTTCGAAGACCTGGTCGTAGGGCACTTCGGCCTCGGCCAGCAGCACGTTCATGTGGCCCGGCATGCGGCCCGCCACGGGGTGGATGGCGTATTTGACCGAAATGCCTTTTTCGATGAGCTTGCTGGCCAGCTCTTTCACCGCGTGCTGCGCGCGTGCCACGGCCAGGCCGTAGCCGGGCACGATCACGACCGTCTCGGCGTTGCCCAGCACAAAGGCGGCATCGTCGGCGCTGCCGCTCTTGACGCTGCGCTGCTCCGCGCTGCCGGCCGCGGCCGTGCTGGCCTCGCCGCCAAAACCACCCAGGATCACGTTGAAGAACGACCGGTTCATCGCCTTGCACATGATGTAGGACAGGATGGCGCCGGACGAGCCCACCAGCGAGCCCGCGATGATCAGCATGGCGTTGTTCAGGCTGAAGCCGATGCCGGCCGCCGCCCAGCCCGAGTAGCTGTTGAGCATCGACACCACCACGGGCATGTCGGCGCCGCCGATGGGAATGATGATCAGCACGCCCATGACGAACGCCAGCGCCAGCATGCCGAAGAACGCGGCCCAGTTGCCCGTGACCATGTAGACCAGCCCCAGGCCGATGGTGGCCAGGCCCAGCACGAGGTTGAGCTTGTGCTGGCCGGCAAACTGCACCGGCGCGCCCTGGAACAGGCGGAACTTGTACTGGCCCGACAGCTTGCCAAACGCAATCACCGAGCCGCTGAACGTGATGGCGCCGATGGCCGCCCCCAGGAACAGCTCCAGCCGGTTGCCCATGGGAATGGGCGGCACCGTGCCGTCAGCGGCCTTGCGCACGATCTGGAAGGCATGGGGCTCGGCCACGGCGGCAATGGCGATGAAGACCGCGGCCAGACCGATCATGCTGTGGAAGAACGCCACCAGTTCGGGCATCTTGGTCATCTCGACCGTCTTGGCACGGTAAGCGCCATAACCGCCACCGACCACCAGGCCCAGCAACACCCAGCTCATGCCAAAAGCCTTGCCGCCGGAGAGTTCGACGATCAGCGCGGCGGTGGTCAGCACCGCAATGGCCATGCCGGTCATGCCGAACAGATTGCCGCGGATCGACGTGGTGGGATGCGACAGGCCCTTGAGCGCCTGGATGAAACAGATGCTGGCCACCAGGTACAGCAGCGTGACGGTGCTCAGGCTCATTTGGCCGCTCCCGCACCCGTTGTGGGCGTCTTTTTCTCTTTCTTCTTGAACATTTCGAGCATCCGGCGCGTCACCAGGAAGCCGCCAAAGATGTTCACCGACGCCAGCGCCACGGCCAGCACCCCCATGGTGATGCCCAGCGTGGTTTCGGTCAGCGCGGCGGCCAGCATGGCCCCCACGATCACGATGGCCGAGATGGCGTTCGTGACCGCCATCAGCGGCGTGTGCAGCGCGGGCGTCACGGTCCAGACCACGTGGTAGCCGACGTAGATCGCGAGCACAAAAATGATCAGATTGATGATGGTGGGAGAAACGGCATCCATGGGGTTTCCTCTTGTTTTGGCCGGTGGGTTCGGGACGGGGGCTATTTGCGCCGGACTTCGCCGAGGTGCGTCATCAGGCAGGCCGCGACGATGTCGTCTTCCAGGTCGACCTTCAGGCCGCCTTCCTTGGGCAGCACCAGCTTCAGGAAGTCCAGCACGTTGCGCGCATAAAGACTGCTGGCGTCGGCCGCCACCAGCGCGGGGATGTTGGTCTCGCCGACCAGTGTCACACCGTGTTTGACGACCGTCCGCCCGGCTTCGGTCAGCGGGCAGTTGCCCCCCGCGGGGGCCGCCATGTCCACGATCACCGATCCCGGCTTCATGGCCTTGACCATGTCTTCCGTCACCAGCACGGGGGCCGCCCGGCCCGGAATCAGCGCCGTGGAGATCACGATGTCGGCCGCGGCGACCCGCTTGGCCACTTCGATCTTCTGGCGGTCCATCCAGCTCTGCGGCATGGGCCTGGCGTAACCGCCCACGCCCACCGCGGCTTCGCGCTCCTCGTCGGTCTCGTAGGGCACGTCAATGAACTTCGCCCCCAGCGACTCGACCTGCTCCTTCACGCTGGGCCGCACATCGGACGCCTCGATGACCGCCCCCAGGCGCTTGGCGGTGGCGATGGCCTGCAGCCCCGCCACCCCCACGCCCAGGATCACGACACGGGCGGCCTTGATGGTGCCGGCCGCCGTCATCAGCATCGGGAACAGGCGCTGGTATTTGTCGGCGGCCATCATCACGGCCTTGTAGCCCGCGATGTTGGCCTGCGAGGACAACACGTCCATGCTTTGCGCGCGTGTGGTGCGCGGCGCGGCTTCCAGCGCAAAGGCCGTCAGGTTGGCCGCCGCCAACCGCTGCAGGCCGCTGGCTTCAAAGGGGTTGAGCATGCCCACCACGGCGGTACCGGGCTTCATCCGCGCCACTTCATTGTCGAAGGGGCAGCGGACCTTCAGCACCAGCTCGGCCCCGAAGGCGCCGTCGGCGTCGGTGATCTCGGCGCCCGCCGCGACGTAGGCTTCGTCGGTGGCACTGGCGGCCACGCCCGCGCCCGACTGGACACGAACCACATGGCCTTGTGCCGTGAGCTTTTTGGCTGTCTCGGGGGTGACGGCCACACGGGTTTCCCCTAGCGTCGTCTCGGCAGGTACGCCAATTTGCATGGGCGACTCCTCTTATGGTTTTCGAATTTTGACTGACCGTTAGCTTACATGAGTTTGCGATTGCCCAAGGCCACACTGGATGCGCCTGCCTAAACCCCGCAAGCCTGATCCGCGCACGGCACACTGCGCGTTGTGTCCGGATAATGTCCGCATGAACACCCGCTGGAAACCGAGCGTCACCGTCGCCGCCATCGCCGAACGAGACGGAAAGTACCTGCTGATCGAAGAACACACACCCGAGGGACTGCGGCTCAACAACCCCGCCGGCCACCTGGATCCGGGTGAGTCCCCGGCCGACGGCTGCGCGCGCGAGGCGCTGGAAGAAACCGCGCACCGGTTCACGCCGACGGCGCTGGTCGGGGTGTACCTCGCGCGTTTCCAGCGCCCCGGCACGGGCGAGGACATCACCTACCTGCGTTTTGCGTTCTGCGGCGAACTCGGCGACGCCGTGCCGGGCCGGGCGCTGGACCACGGCATCGTGCGAACCCTGTGGATGACGCCCGACGAGGTGCGCGCCAGCACCGCCCGCCACCGCAGCCCGCTGGTGTTGCGTTGCATCGAAGACCACCTGGCGGGGCGACGCCACCCGCTGGAGGCGATCCATACCGACGCGACCGTGGTCTCGAAGTGAGGCAGGGCCGCGTGGCCGCACGCTCGACCCGGCTGGGATAATCACGCTCTTATGGCAAAACAACGTGTGGTGGTGGGCCTGAGCGGCGGCGTCGATTCCGCGGTCACGGCGCACCTGCTCAAGCAGCAGGGCCACGAAGTCATCGGTATCTTCATGAAGAACTGGGAAGACGACGACGACAGCGAGTACTGCTCGTCGAACGTCGACTTCATCGACGCCGCGGCCGTGGCCGACGTGCTGGGCATCGAGATCGAACACGTCAACTTTGCCGCCGAATACAAAGACCGCGTGTTCGCCGAGTTCCTGCGCGAATACTCCGCCGGGCGCACGCCCAACCCCGACGTGTTGTGCAACGCCGAGATCAAGTTCAAGGCCTTCCTCGACCACGCCATGCGCCTGGGGGCGAAAATGATCGCGACCGGCCACTACGCGCGGGTGCGGCTGAACGACAAAACCGGCCGGCACGAGCTGCTCAAGGGCCTGGACCCGTCCAAGGACCAGAGCTACTTTCTGCACCGGCTGAACCAGGCGCAGCTGGCCCGGACGCTGTTTCCCGTGGGCGAGCTGCACAAGACCGAAGTGCGCCGCATCGCCGCCGAGATCGGCCTGCCCAATGCAAAGAAGAAAGACTCCACGGGCATCTGCTTCATTGGCGAGCGGCCGTTCCGCGAGTTTCTCAACCGCTACATCTCGCACGAACCCGGCCCGATCAAGGACGCCAACGGCCGCACCATCGGCCAGCATGTGGGCCTGAGCTTCTACACGCTGGGCCAGCGCCAGGGCCTGGGGATCGGCGGCATCAAGGCCCGGGGCGCCCAGAAAGGTGGCGGCGAACACGCGCCGTGGTTTGTGGCACGCAAGGACCTGGAGAAAAACACGCTGTGGGTGGTCCAGGGCCACGACCACCCCTGGCTGCAGTCGCGCACGCTGGACGCCGCCGACGCCAGCTGGATTGCGGGCACCC
>JBGSNW010000477.1:0-1985 GCA_041739435.1 Burkholderiaceae bacterium | reverse complement strand
GCGCTGACCACGTTGCTCAGCGTGCCCAGCCCGCTGGGCAGGCTGTCGGCAAAGCTCGCCCCCACCGCCGTGCTCGGGCCCGCGTTGCGCATCACCAGGCTGTAGCTCAGCGTGCCGCCCGCGCTCGGCGTGCTGGTGCTGGCCACTTTCACCAGACTCAGGTCCACCACCGGGGTGATCGTGAGGCTCGCCGTCGTCAGGCTGGCATTGGAGCCGAGACTCGTTGTGAGAGACCCCGCCGGGATGCTGTTGATCAACGCACCTGTCGCGCCCGATGCCGTGACGACCACGGTTACCGTACAGCCCCCTCCGGCCGGAATGAGTGCCCCCGCCGACAGGCTGATCGACCCCGCCCCCGCCACAGCCGACACAACGCCACTCGGGCATGAAGTCTGCGCCAGGGGCGTGGCTGCGTTCACGATTCCCGTTGGGAAGATGTCCACCAACGGCGCCGTGAGCGTGGCCGACGTCAACGCATGTGTGTTGGTCAGGGTGATGGTCAGCAGCGAGGTGCCTCCCACAACAACGCTGCTCGGCGCGAAGAGCTTGGCCACCAATGGCGGTGTGGCCGCCACGGCGTCGGTATCGACACTGACGCAAAGCCCGCTGGTGCACGATCCAGACGGATTGGTATTGATGATGCCCGTGGGCGGGGCAATGGTCGCGGTGTTGGAAACCAGCGTCTGAGCCAACGCATTTCCGAACCCAACGGTCATCAAAGCAATGAAAAACAGTACACGGAGGCCACGGCCAAGCGATGCCGCGTCCTCAATCCATCCCCATTGACGACGAACCCAAAAAAAATTCAAAAAATACCCAGACCACAGGGCCTGCCCATGAGACTCGATTTTGCAAAGCCTGAAGTGTAAAGGTCACACCCATTCAGGCAATCAAAAGTTCACAAACCCACCCCCGCAAAGCCACGGGAAGCGAGAACTAAATCACAGAAAAGCAACAATCCGCACCCTGGGTCCAAGGATCAGCTCGCGAAGGCGCATGAATGTGAACGTAGTCATAACTTCGACAGTTCGCCCGTCAACTGAACAATACGTGTCATAAAACCGCCTGAGGCCGTCCCAAAACGCCCCCTCCGACAGCCCGCTCCTGATCCTGGTTCTGGAAAAGGACACACGATGAATCTCCCCTGAGGACCACCTTACCCGGCGGCGTGGGCACCATCAGGTGCCCGAGATCCGCAGCATCACACCACCGCTTCCAGTGCATCCAGAAACATTGCGGCGACATCAAACCCGGTCTGCTCCGATATTTCCTGGAAACAGGTTGGGCTGGTCACGTTGATTTCGGTGACGCAGTCGCCAATCACGTCCACCCCCGCCAGGAGCAGGCCCCGGCTCTGGAGAATGGGGCCCAGCGCCTCGGCGATCTCGAAATCTCGTGCCGACAGGGCCATGGCCACGCCTTTGCCGCCCACCGCCAGATTGCCCCGCACCTCGCCGCCTTGCGGAATGCGGGCCAGGCAGAACGGCACGGGCTTGCCGCCGATGACCAGCACGCGCTTGTCACCCTGGGCAATTTCGGGCAGGAACTTCTGGACCATGAGGCTCTGTGCACCGTCCTTGTTGAGCGTCTCGATGATGGCACCCAGGTTCAGGCCGTCTTCCCTGACGCGAAAAATTCCCATGCCGCCCATGCCGTCCAGCGGTTTGAGGATGATGTCCCGGTGTTCGGCATGAAACCGCCGGACGTCCTGCGCGTCGCGCGTCACCAGCGTGGGGCCGATGAACTGCGGGAACTCCATGATGGCCAGTTTTTCAGGGTGGTCGCGCAGGGCGCGCGGCTTGTTGAACACCCGGGCGCCATCGCGCTCGGCCTGCTCCAGCAGGTGCGTGGCGTAGAAATATTCGCTGTCGAACGGCGGGTCTTTTCGCATGAGGACAGCGCCAAAGTCCTGGAGCGGCACGGCCCGTGTGCCACTCGCGTCGAACCAGCGCGTGGCGTCGCCGGTGAGGGCAATGTCGCGCACG
>JBGSNW010000443.1:0-2365 GCA_041739435.1 Burkholderiaceae bacterium | reverse complement strand
CACACCCGCACGCGCGCTGATCCAGGCCTGCCGCGAACTGGCCCCCACGCGGGGCAGCATGGCCCGGCCCATGCGCGTGCTGATCTGCGGCATCCCCAACGTGGGCAAGTCCACGCTCATCAACACCCTCGTGGGCAAACGCGCCACCAAAACCGGCGACGAGGCGGGCATCACCAAGCTCGAACAGCGCATCGTGCTGGCCGACGGCTTTTATCTGTACGACACGCCCGGCATGCTGTGGCCGCGCATCATCGTGGCCCAAAGTGGCTACCACCTGGCCGCCAGCGGCGCCATCGGCCGCAACGCGTTCGACGAGGAAGAGGTGGGGCTGGAACTCTTGAGCAGCCTCAAAGGCCCGTACGCTGCCTTGTTGACCGCGCGTTATGGCATCGCCGAACCGGCGGGCCAGAAGGACGAAGACCTGCTTGAAGCCATTGGCCGGCAGCGTGGTGCCTTGCTGGGCAAGGGGCGGGTGAATCTGCAAAAAGCGGCCGAGATCGTGATGCAGGATTTCCGCAGTGGCACGCTGGGCCGCATCACGCTGGAGACGCCCGAACAGTTTGCACAGTGGCTTGCGGCGGGCCGGGTGCTGGACGCGGCGCGGCAGCTCAAAAAGGACGCGATCGAGCAGCAGCGCCTGATCAAATTCAAGAAGATTCCCAGGCCCCCCCGGGCCGAAGACGCCTGAAAACGCAACAGCCTGCGCTTCGCTCGCACGATGCGCAGGCTGTCATGGCAACAGTGCGGCCTTTTCAGGCCACATCCGGTGCGGGCCGAAAGCTCAGGCGGCTTTGGCGGCGCGGGCTTTCTTGAACGGCGAAACGCGTTCGGGGGTCGTGTCCGTCACGTCGGCGCCAGCGATCTTGCCAACCAGGTCGGCCGATTTCTGCTCGATCTGGGCGGCGATCTTGCGGACAGCCTGTGCAGCCGGCACGGCGGCCGAGGCCAGCAGGTTCAGCGTGGTCACGCCGGTTTTTTCCTCGAACAGGCTGGCGTTGGCGGCCGCGCGCTCCACGCCCGTGCTGGCCAGCTTGACCAACTGGTCGAGCACGGAGTCGGCGCCGTCGGTGGTGAACGCCAAGCCCTTGGCGTAGTAGCCGCCAAGCACTTTTTGCGCGGCAGAGGCGTTTTCAGCGACTTCGGCCGTCAGTTGAGGGCGCGACTGCTCCAGCGCCTGCTCCCAGCGTTGTTCCAGAAAGTCGACCATGCGCTCACCGCCCGCGCGGTAGGCGCCGATGACGTTGTGCACGGTGTTGCCGTAAGACTCGATCAGTTCGTTGGCCACGGTCGCGAGGTTCTTGGCGGTCATGATGAAAATCCTTGAAAGGTGACAGAAGCCTGAATTTTCCGGGTTAACCCTAGTGCGTGGCCTCTAATGGCACCCAAAACGCTAGAGGAAGCCATCTAGGGGCCCCTTGGCCTCCAGCACTGGCGTCAGGCAAAATTCATGAAGAAATATGCCATTAGCCACCGTCAAATGGCAATAGTTTGCTATTTAAATAATATCAACGAGGTGGCATCTGTGAACCTGAAACCCCCGGTTCGGGCAAGAGGGTGCGTGCAGGGCGAACGGCCACTTCCATCCGCACAGCCCTTACCATGCTTCACATCTTCCACCGTTGCCGGGTGCCCCATGACCACTTCTCCTGACTTTTCCGACGGAACCGCCTTTACCGGCGGCCGCTACCTGCCGATTGCGCAGGCGTCGATTGCGCTGACCGACTGGGGGTTTCTGCGATCGGATGCCACCTACGACGTGGTCACCGTGTGGGACGGCGCCTTCTTCCGGCTCGACGCCCACCTGGAACGGTTCATGCACAGCTGCGCGCGGTTCCGGCTGGACCCGGGCTTGCCCCCCGCGCAGATTGCCGAGGTGCTCGCGCAATGCGTGCGCCGGAGTGGCCTGCGCAGTGCCTACGTGGAGATGATCGTCACCCGCGGGCAGCCGCCCTGGGGTTCGCGCGACCCGCGCCAGGCCGTCAACCGCTTTCATGCCTTTGCCGTGCCCTACGTGTGGATTGCCAACGAGGCGCAGCGTGCGCGCGGGCTGGACGTGCGGATCAGCGACGTGCAGCGTATTCCACCGGCCAGCGTGGACCCGACCGCCAAGAACTACCACTGGAACGACCTGACGATGGGCCTGCTCGGTGCGCTCGACGCCGGCGCCGACACCGTGCTGCTGACCGACGCCGCCGGCAACGTGGTCGAAGGCCCGGGCTTCAACGTGTTCTGCCTGACGCCGCGGGGCGAACTGGTCACCCCCAGGGACGGCGTGCTCGAAGGCATCACCCGCCGGACCGTGATCGAAATGGCGCAGTCGCTGGACGTGCCGGTGGTGCTGCGGCCGCTGCCCGCCGCGGAACTG
>JBGSNW010000437.1:0-2046 GCA_041739435.1 Burkholderiaceae bacterium | reverse complement strand
TAGCGCTGCGTGCGCGCGGCGCCGACCTTGTGCACCTGGCCCGACTGGATGAGCGGCGCCAGCGCACGCGACACCGTGGGCTGGCTCACGCCCAGCACAGCCTGAAGCTCGACCGCTGACGCCACGCCGCCTTGCTGGCGCAGGGCCTGAAGAATCTGGGGCGTGAGACGGGGAGTGGGCATTTTGAATCGTTTAATGAATAGATAAATTCTACATTTAATTCAATAAAATCAAATGTTTATATGAAAACATGAATAGATTTTTGGGGCAATGGCAGAAGCGGGTTCGGGCGTGAATGCCTGGTGCTGCCGGACGTGCGATGCCATGCCGTTCCGCCAGGGCTGTTGCGACGCCGCATCGGTGCGGGTTGCCGCAGTGCGTGCCAGTCCGGCGCGGTGGATGCGCGGTAGAGGCACGGCAGATTCGCGGCAAAGGCCCGGAACTTGCTACGATGCACGCAGGAGATTCGGTCATGCAGAAATTCGACGAGATGTACACGAAGCTCCCTTACGAGTTTTTCTCCAAGGGCGCGCAGATCCGGGACCACTACAAGATCTACGACGAGTGGCTGGCGCGCCAACCCGGCGACATGATGCGCAAGCGCCGCGAAGAGGCCGAGATGATCTTTCGCCGCGTGGGCATCACCTTTGCGGTGTACGGCGCCAAGGACGAGGACGGCTCGGGCACCGAGCGGCTGATTCCGTTTGACCTGATTCCCCGCATCATCCCCGCCCACGAGTGGCGCAGCATGGAAAAAGGCCTGGTGCAGCGGGTGACGGCGCTCAACCGCTTTATCCACGACGTGTACCACGGGCAGGAGATCATCAAGGCGGGTGTGGTGCCGGCCGAGCAGATTGTCCAGAACGCGCAGTTCCGCCCCGAGATGGTGGGGGTGGAGGTGCCCAACCAGATTTATTCGCACATCGCGGGCATCGACATCGTGCGCGCGCCCGACGCCAAGGGCAACGGCGAGTATTACGTGCTCGAAGATAACCTGCGCGTGCCCAGCGGCGTGAGCTACATGCTGGAAAACCGCAAGATGACCATGCGGCTGTTTCCCGACCTGTTCAGCTCGCACGCCGTGGCACCGGTGGCGCATTACCCCGATTTGCTGCTGGAGACGCTGCGTGCCTCGGCCCCGCCCGCCACGGCCGAGCCCACGGTGGTGGTGCTCACACCCGGCATGTACAACAGCGCGTATTTCGAGCACGCGTTTTTGGCGCAGCAGATGGGTGTGGAGTTGGTGGAAGGGCAGGACTTGCTGGTCAAGGACGACTTTGTGTACATGCGCACCACGCGTGGCCCCAGGCGGGTGGACGTGATCTACCGCCGCGTGGACGACGACTTTCTCGACCCCGATGTGTTCCGCCCCGGCTCCACGCTGGGCTGCGCGGGCCTGATGCGCGCCTACAAGGCGGGCAACGTGGCCATCTGCAACGGCGTGGGCACGGGCGTGGCGGACGACAAATCGATCTACCCCTATGTGCCGCAGATGATCGAGTTCTACCTGGGTGAAAAACCCATCCTGAACAACGTGCCCACCTACCTGTGCCGCAAGCCCGACGACCTGAAATACGTGATGGCCCACCTGAAAGACCTGGTGGTCAAGGAAGTGCACGGCGCTGGCGGCTACGGCATGCTGGTGGGCCCGGCGGCCACCAAGGCCGAGATCGAGAATTTCGGCAAGGCCGTGCTGGCCAACCCCGGGGGCTACATCGCGCAGCCGACGTTGAGCCTCTCCAGCTGCCCCACGTTTGTGGAAAGCGGCATTGCCCCGCGCCACATCGACCTGCGGCCCTTTGTGCTGTCGGCCAAAGAGGTGCAGATGGTGCCGGGCGGGCTGACGCGCGTGGCGCTGAAAGACGGTTCACTGGTCGTCAACTCGTCGCAGGGCGGCGGCACCAAGGACACCTGGGTGCTGGACGACGGGGCCGTGACCCTGGTTTTGATGCTCGTGTTCTGGCACCGGTCGCCTGCCGCCTAACAAGGCGCTGCAGCTGACGAGCCACAGCGGGCTTCGACCGTGTCGTGGTACCGTCTGGCGTC
>JBGSNW010000411.1:0-4511 GCA_041739435.1 Burkholderiaceae bacterium | reverse complement strand
CGATCTGGCTGGGCAACGGCATGATCACCATCGTCAAGGGCACCGCCATCGCCCAGTACGTGGACCGCGACCACGTGGCCAGCCTCAACGGCGCGCTGGGCCTGCCGTCGGCGCTGGCCCGCGCACTGGCGCCCTGGATGATGGGCGTGTTGTGGCAGCCACAAACGGGTTACGCGGCAGGCTTGTGGGTGTTGTTGCTGGCCGGTGTGGCGGCGGTGCTGGCCTTGTGGCTGGCGCAGCGCCACCGCGTGCCGACGTAGGTCGCCAAGCCTACAAATTGGGCGCCAGCAGGCGCTGCAACGCCTGCAGCGACACACCACGCCGCTGCGCCAGGTCGTGCAACTGGTCGTCGCCGATCTTGCCCACGTTGAAATACGTGGCGTCGGGGTGGCTCAGCATGAAACCGCTGACGCTGGCGGCCGGTGTCATGGCCAGGCTGTCGGTCAGGGCCATGCCGATGTCGCCACAGCCCAGCAACGCAAACATGTCGCGCTTGACGCTGTGGTCCGGGCAGGCCGGGTAGCCGGGTGCGGGGCGGATGCCGCGGTATTTCTCGGCAATCAGGTCTTCGACGGCCAGCGCTTCGTGGGGGGCATAACCCCACAGATCGGTGCGCACGCGCTGGTGCAGGGCCTCGGCAAAGGCTTCGGCCAGGCGGTCGGCCAGCGCCTTGAGCATGATGGACGAGTAGTCGTCGTGGTCGTCGAGAAAATACTTTTCCTTTTTCTCCGCGCCAACGCCGGCCGTCACGGCAAACACACCGATGTAGTCCGCCGCGGCGCCCTTGGGCGCCACAAAGTCGGCCAGACAGCGGCTGGGCCGCATCACGCCGTCAATGATCTGCTTCTCGGTCTGCTGGCGCAGGCCGTGCCAGGTCAGGGCCACTTCGGTGCGGGTCTCGTCGGTGTAGATCTCGATGTCGTCGTCGCGCACGGTGTTGGCCGGGTAAAGGCCGATCACCCCGTTGGCCGTGAGCCAGCGCCCGTCGATCAGGCGCTGCAGCATGCGCTTGCCGTCGCTGAAGACCCGCTGCGCCTCGGCGCCCACCACGTCGTCCTTGAGGATCGCGGGGAAGGGGCCGGCCAGGTCCCAGGTCTGGAAGAACGGCCCCCAGTCGATGCAGCGGGCCAGCTCGGTCAAATCGAAGTTTCGGAACACGCGGCGGCCGATGAACTTGGGCTTCGGCGGTGTGTAGCCGGCCCAGTCGGATGCCGCGCCGGTGGAGGCCGGCAGCCACTTGTTGGCCCGCGCCTTGGCCAGCGGCCACATCGGCGTCTGCTTCTTGTTGGCGTGCTGGTCGCGCACCTTGGCGTAATCGGCGTTGACCTCGTCGATGTAGCGCGCCGCCTGCTCGGACAACAGGCCCTGCGCCACGCTCACGCTGCGCGAGGCGTCGGGCACATACACCACCGGTCCTTCGTAGTGCGGCGCGATCTTGACGGCCGTGTGCACGCGGCTGGTGGTGGCGCCGCCGATCAGCAGCGGGATTTTTTTCATGCGGAAGTAATCGTCCTTCTGCATCTCGCCGGCCACGTACTGCATTTCCTCCAGGCTCGGGGTGATCAGACCGGACAGGCCGATGATGTCCGCGCCCTCGACCTTGGCCCGCGC
Organism: Burkholderiaceae bacterium; assembly: GCA_041739435.1. Lineage (GTDB taxonomy): Bacteria > Pseudomonadota > Gammaproteobacteria > Burkholderiales > Burkholderiaceae_C > PHCI01. The sequence continues at coordinate 2,900 of JBGSNW010000411.1, read as the reverse complement.
CAGGATCTCGTGGCACGGCACCATCACGCCCATGTTGACCACCTCGAAGTTGTTGCACTGCAGGACCACGGTCACGATGTTCTTGCCGATGTCGTGCACGTCGCCCTTGACGGTGGCGATGACGATCTTGCCCTTGGCCTTGGCATCGCCGCCGGCATCCTGCAGCGCCTTTTTCTCGGCTTCGATGTAGGGCAAAAGGTGCGCCACGGCCTGTTTCATGACCCGCGCGCTCTTGACCACCTGCGGCAGGAACATCTTGCCCTGGCCAAACAGGTCGCCCACGATGTTCATGCCGTCCATGAGCGGCCCTTCGATCACGTGCAGGGGACGCCCGCCCCTGGCGAGGATGGCCTGGTAGGCCTCTTCGGTGTCCTCGGCGATGAAGTCGATGATGCCCGACACCAGCGCGTGCGACAGGCGCTGCGCCACGGTGCCCGCGCGCCATTCGTTCTTCCGGCTGTCGTCCCTGGCGGCACCCTTGGCCGATTCGGCAATTTCAACCAGCCGTTCACCGGCGTCGGCACGCCGGTTGAGAACCACGTCTTCCACGCGCTCGCGCAGCATGGGCTCCAGCTCGTCGTACACGCCCACCATGCCGGCGTTGACGATGCCCATGTCCATGCCCGCCGCGATCGCGTGGTACAGGAACACCGTGTGGATCGCCTCGCGCACCGGATCGTTGCCGCGGAAGGAAAAACTCACGTTGCTGACGCCCCCCGACACCTTGGCGCCGGGCAGGTGGGCCTTGATCCAGCGCGTGGCGTTGATGAAGTCGACCGCGTAGTTGTTGTGCTCTTCGATGCCCGTGGCAATGGCAAAGATGTTGGGGTCGAAGATGATGTCCTCGGGCGGAAAGTCGACCTCGTCCACCAGGATGCGGTAGGCCCGCTCGCAGATTTCGATCTTGCGCTGGTACGTGTCGGCCTGGCCTTTTTCGTCAAACGCCATCACCACGGCCGCCGCGCCGTAGCGCCGCAACAGACGGGCCTGGCGCTTGAAGGCGTCCACGCCTTCCTTCATGCTGATCGAGTTGACGATGCCCTTGCCCTGGATGCAGCGCAGGCCGGCTTCGATGACCTCCCACTTGGAGCTGTCGATCATGATCGGCACGCGCGAAATGTCGGGCTCGCTGGCGATCAGGTTCAGAAAGCGGACCATGGCGGCCTGGCTGTCGAGCATGGCCTCGTCCATGTTGATGTCGATGATCTGCGCCCCGTTGTCCACCTGCTGGCGCGCCACGGCCAGTGCCTGCTCGAACTCGCCATTCAGGATCATGCGGGCAAAGGCCTTGGAGCCCGGGACGTTGGTGCGCTCGCCAATGTTGACGAACGAGGCCGTGGCCGGCCGCGCGCCGGTGCCGTCATCGGCCCGCGCAGCGGCACCGATGGTCACCGGCTCCAGGCCGGACAGCTTCATGGGGGGAACGGAAAGGGACGGGGACAGGGGGGCAACCGACATGAACTTACCTCTTGAACGTCTGTTGCGCCAAACCGGTGGCGCCGCAGAAAGCACGGGGGCAAGCGTCGTTACCCGGGGCACCGACTCGCGGCCATCCCGACCCAAGCCTGACAAAAACACCGCTATTGCGGGTTTTGCTGCAACGCTTCTTGGGGTAGCATGATTTTAAGGGCTTCGGACGGCGTGTCCGGACCGTTCAACACAATTTTCCATGCTCCACAAGCTTTTCGGAAGAAAAAAAACGGGCGGCTCCGACGGGCAAATCCCCGAGACCGGCCAACTCGACGCCGGTCAGTCGACCAGTGCCGAGCTGGCGGCCACCATGCTGGCCGACGCCAAGGCGCTGTTCCAGCTCAGCCTGTCCGAGGCGCGCACCGTGGTGCGTTACATGCAGCCGCACCGCATCACCGAAGGAACCACCTTCATTCAGGAAGGCGACACCGAGGCCACCGACTTCATGCTGTTGGTGCTCGATGGCGACGTCACCGTGGAAACCATTGTGGTCAGCCGCACCAAGCCGGTCACCGTCAGCGTGCTCGGTCCCGGCAGCCTGATCGGGGAGATGGGGCTGCTGGACGGCGAACCGCGTTCGGCCTCCTGCACCGCGGCCACCGACTTGCGCTGCGCCATCCTGACCCGCAGCGCCCTGAAAAAGCTGCTGGCCGACGACCCCAAGACCGCGGCCAAGCTGCTGTTGGCCATCTCGCTGCGCATCGCTGCACGCATGCGCGAAACCGCCGAAAAGGTCAAGCTTTACGCCCAGCTGACCCAGGCCATGCAGCAGGAAATCGACGCGCTGATGCCCACCTGAGGCGAACGCGCCGGCCCGCAAGGGCCTGTCATCCCCGTTGCCGCGCGAGCGCACCTGGCGAATCAGCGGCAAGTCCACTGCCCATTTCTGTCTTTTGGCAGCACGGGGTGTCGGTCAAAGTCACTACAGGGTGTTCAGGGCGGGCCGAAAAGACGGTACAGGGAAAGTGCTGGCGTGTTTTGCGTCGTGCCAACCCGCACCACGTCCAGCATCCGCCTGAAAGCAGTTTTTGTGACCACCACCCGTCGGACCTTCATTGCCAGCCTGTCGGCGCTCGCCGCGCCCTTGCATGGCCATGCACAAAACACACTGCGCGTGGGTGGCAGCGGCATGTGCAAACCGCTGTTGGGCAGGTTGTCGGCACTGTATGCAGGGCAGCCGGGCGCGTCACCGATCGCCGTGGCGCCCCCGCTGGGCAGCAACGGGAGCATTCGCGGGGTCTTGAGCGGCCAACTTGAACTGGCCTGCATCTCGCGCCCGCTCACCGCCATTGAAAAGTCAGGCGGGCTGGTCACCGTGCCCCTGGCGAGGTCGCCCTTCGTGGTGATTGCGCATCCCCACGTTCCGTTGCGCGAGATGCAGGGTCCCGAACTCATCCGCCTGCTGTCGGACCCCGGCGCCACTTTCGCCG
>JBGSNW010000405.1:0-2210 GCA_041739435.1 Burkholderiaceae bacterium | reverse complement strand
GCCCCGGACGGCACGCTGGTGTTCGTGGAGGTGCGCCGGCGCAGCAGCACGCGCCACGGCGGGGCGGGCGCCAGCATCAGCGCCACCAAGCAGCGGCGCATCATTTTTGCCGCTCGCCACTACCTGATGCGGCTGCCCCAGACGCCGCCTTGCCGTTTCGACGTGGTGCTGGTGGAAGACACCGTGTTGTGGCTCCAGGGGGCTTTTGATGCGGGTTGAGCCGACCAGGGCGCAAACGTAACCGACCCGAAACTTCCCCTCATTTTTGTGCGGTGGCCCGTGCCCGTCAGCATGCCGGGTATCATCCGGCCACATGTTCGAGCAACGCATCCAGCGGCATTTTGTCGATAGCGCCGACCTGAATTACCAGGCCGCCCAAACCCTGAGCAAACCCATTGCCGACGCCGTGTTGGCCATCGTGGCCTGCGTGACCGGTGGGGGCAAGGTGCTGGCCTGCGGCAATGGCGCTTCGGCCGCGCTGGCGCAGTATTTTGCCGCCAGTTTCATCGGGCGCTTCGAGCGCGAGCGCCCCGAGTTGGGCGCGATCGCCCTGACGGCCGACAGCGCCATTGTGTCGGGCCTGGCCAGCGATTTTGACTACAGTCAGGTCTATGCGAAGCAGGTGCGGGCGCTGGGTTCCCCCGAGGATGTGCTGCTGCTCATCAGCCCCAATGGTCAGTCGGCCCATGTGCTGGCTGCAGTGGACGCCGCCCACGAGCGCGAGATGACCGTGGTGGCCCTGACCGGCCAGGGCGGCGGGGCATTGGGCGCCGCGTTGCGTGAGACCGATGTGCATGTGTGTGTGCCACACGAGCGTCCGGCACGCATCCAGGAGGTGCATATTCTTGCGTTGCACTGCATTTGCGACAGTGTGGACGCCCAGTTGCTTGGTGACCAGGAGAACTCCCCATGAAACCCGCTTCCCGACATTCCATTCAACGGCTTGCTCTTGCGCTGGCCGCGGCGGCCACCGTGGCCACCAGCCTTTCGGCCTGCCTGCCGCTGATCGCGGGTGGCGCCATGGGCGGCACGCTCATGGTCATTGACCGACGCACGTCCGGCACGCAGGTCGAGGACGAGGGCATCGAGCTGCGCTCGGCCGGCCGCATTCGCGACAACGTGATGGGCGACGTGCACGTCAACGTCACCAGCTACAACCGCCAGGTGCTGCTCACGGGTGAGGTGCCCAGCGAGCAGACCAAACTGCTGGTCCAGCAGGTGGTGTCCCAGGTGGACAACGTGCGCTCCATCGTCAACGAGCTGGCGGTGGAACCCCGGTCGTCGCTGGCGACGCGTTCGTCCGACACCATCGTTACCGGCAAGGTCAAGGCCACGCTGGTGGACACGCCCGACCTGTTCGCCAGTGCCTTCAAGGTGGTGACCGAGCGCGGCACGGTCTACCTCATGGGCCGCGTGACCCAGCGCGAGGCCAACCGCGTTGCCGACGTGGTGCGCGGCGTCAGCGGCGTCAAACGTGTGGTGCGCGTGCTGGAGATCATCTCCGAGGAAGAGCTGCAGCGGCTGGTGCCCGCGGGCTCATCGAACCCGCCTGCACCTGCACCTGCAGCGTCGGCTCCACGCAGCTGATATTTGAATCAAAACGGGGCTTGGCCCCGTCAAATGGCAATAGTTTGCTACTTATAAAGTAGCAAACGGTAGCCCGTCACTCTTCCTATCGAAGCCGGCGGATCAGGCTCGACGTGTCCCAGCGCTGGCCGCCCATGCGCTGGATGTCGGCGTAGAACTGGTCCACCAGCGCGGTCACGGGCAACTGCGCGCCGTTGCGGCGGGCTTCGTCCAGCACCAGGCCCAGGTCCTTGCGCATCCAGTCGACGGCAAAGCCGAAGTCGAACTTGTCGGCCACCATCGTCGGGCCGCGGTTGTCGAGCTGCCAGCTCTGCGCGGCGCCCTTGCCGATCACGTCGATCACCTGCAGCACGTCCAGCCCGGCTTTCTGGCCAAAGGCCAGCGCCTCGGACAAGCCCTGCACCAGTCCGGCGATGCAGATCTGGTTGACCATCTTGGTGAGTTGGCCCGCGCCGCTTTCGCCCATGAGGGTGAATGCGCGCGAAAACGCCATGGCCACCGGTTTGGCCGCCTCGAACGCGGCAGCGTCGCCGCCGCACATCACGGTGAGCAGGCCGTTTTGGGCGCCGGCCTGGCCGCCCGAGACCGGGGCGTCGATGAACTGCAGGCCGAGCTTGCGCGCC
>JBGSNW010000225.1:0-5446 GCA_041739435.1 Burkholderiaceae bacterium | reverse complement strand
GCCTGCACCTGCGTGGCCACGATGAGCGGCAGCACCAGGCCCTGGCGGTCGAATGCGGGGAGCCTTTGCAGCGCCTCGTCCACGGAGCTGGATTGCCAGAATGCGGCCGTGCTTCGCGCCACGTCGGTCGTGGCGCCGCGCAGTGTCCAGGCCTTCCAGAAAATCACCACCCAGCTGGCCACCGACATGGCCAGCAGCAACAGCGCCACCACGGTACCCACGGCATCGCTCTGCCGGAACAGGTCCATCAGGTTCACCGGGCGCCACTCATCGCAGGCCCAGGACGTCGAACATGTCGAACAACCCGCTCTTGCGGCCGCGCAGGAAACGAACGGCGCGCAGACTGCCCTGGGCATAGGTGACGCGGCTGGCCGATTTGTGCGTGATCTCGATGCGCTCGCCCGTGCCGGCGAACAGCACCGTGTGATCGCCCACGATGTCGCCACCACGGATGGTGGCAAAGCCGATGCTGGAGGGGTCGCGCTCGCCGGTGACGCCTTCCCGGGCATACACGGCACAGTCCTTGAGGTCGCGGCCCAGGGCGTCCGCGATCACCTCGCCCATCTTGAGCGCGGTGCCCGACGGGGCATCGACCTTGTGGCGGTGGTGTGCCTCGATGATTTCGATGTCATACCCCGTGGACAAGGCCTTGGCGGCCATTTCGAGCAGCTTGAGCGTCACGTTGACGCCCACGCTCATGTTGGGTGCCATGACGATGGCAATGTCACGGGCCGCCGCCGAGATTTCGGCCTTTTGGGCGTCGGTGAACCCGGTGGTGCCGATCACGGCATTGACGCCGCGCTGCCGACAGACCCGCAGATGTGCCAGTGTGCCCTCGGGCCGGGTGAAGTCGATCAGGACCTGGGCGTTGCGCAGCCCGGCGTCAAGTTCCGACGCGATGATCACGCCACTTGCATGACCAAGAAACGCTGAAGCGTCAGAGCCCACCGCCGGGCTGGACGCGACATCCAGCGCGCCCGCCAATTCGCAATCGTCGGCGGCGCGCACCGCCTCAATCAGCATTCGCCCCATGCGTCCGGAGGCTCCCGCCACCGCCACGCGGGACGGCGCGAATACATCGGGGCTCACGCGCCCGGCGAGTGCGGATTGACCCATTGACTCCCCCTTAACGCGACGGTGGCTCGAGCGGCGGGTAGCTGGCGGGCAGCTGCGCACCGGCCATGTCGTCCTGGGCCCGCGCCTTGGCAGGCATCGCGGAAAACTTGCGCAGCACCTCTTCGGGGGCCTCCAGCGGAGGGATTTTGCCCAGGGAGCGCCCCGAATCGAGCTTGGAGACGAACTCGACCTCGCTGGGCATGGTGTCGCCCTCAAAGCGGTCCAGCACACCCTCCTTGAAATACACCGCGAGCTTGCGCGACAGGGGCTCGACACCCTGGCGGTTGATGGTGAACACATAGTCCCAGCGGTCGGCATGGAACACGCTGGCCAGCAGCGGTGAGCCCAGAATGTCCCTGACCTGGGCCCGACTCATGCCAGGCTTGAGCGCCTCGAGCTGTTCGCGGGAAACAAAATTGCCCTGCACAACCGCCACTTTGTAGGGCGTCACCAGGCTCGCGACGCGGCTGGACGCGCCGTCAAAAACGCCGCAGGCCGACAGCGCCAGCACACAGGCGGCCAACAGGCTGAACCGCAAGCCATGTCGGACATGGCGCCGACGAAAAACAGTCAGGGATGCACGCATGGTCAAAGGGGTAGCGATATGATCCCACGATTGTAATGGCTGGGGCGGTCCGGGCGACCCGTCAGGCTCGGCCCGAAAGACCTGGATGACCAACATCGACGAACTCAAGAGCACAGGCCTCAAAGCCACGCTGCCGCGCCTGAAGATTCTGGAGCTGTTCCAGAAGGGCGAGCAGCGCCACATGACCGCCGAGGACGTGTTCCGTGTGCTGCTGCTCGAACGCTCCGACATCGGCCTCGCCACGGTGTACCGCGTGCTCACCCAGTTCGAGCAGGCCGGCATCCTGATCCGCAGCCATTTTGAGAGCGGCAAGTCGGTCTACGAGCTCAACGAAGGCCAGCATCACGACCATCTGGTCTGCCTGGACTGCGGCAAGGTTGAGGAATTTTTCGACGCCGAGATTGAAAAACGCCAGCATGTCGTGGCCAAGGCCAAGGGATTCGCGATTGCCGATCACGCGCTGAGCCTGTACGCCAATTGCACCAAAAACGATTGCCCCCACCGGCCCGCTGTGGCCGACAGCGCTTGATTTCAAGAGATTTTGGCATAAACCCCCCGTGGAATGGACATAGTTTGCTACGTTTTAAGTAGCAAACAAAATGTCAGCCGCTCTTGTCCATCGCCTTGCGATGGCGTTCCACGAAGTCCTGGTAGGTGTCCACGCCGCGCAACTGCAGGATGGTGTTGCGCACCGCCGCCTCGACCAGCACGGCAATGTTGCGCCCGGCCACCACCTGGATCACGGACTTTTGCACCGGAATGCCCAGCACATCCTGGGTCAACGGCTCGTAGGGGATGCGTTCGTATTCGCGCTCCATGGTTTCTCGGCGCACCAGGTGCACGATCAGCTTGAGGCGCATCTTGCGGCGCACGGCGGTTTCGCCAAAAATCGCCCGGATGTCCAGCAGACCGATGCCGCGCACCTCCAGCAGGTTTTGCAGCAGGTCAGGGCAGCGCCCCTCGATCGTGGTCTGGTTGATGCGGTACAGGTCCACCGCATCGTCGGCCACCAGGCCGTTGCCGCGGGAAATCAGCTCCAGGCCCAGCTCGCTCTTGCCCAGCCCGGATTCGCCCGTGATCAGCACCCCCAGCCCCAGGATGTCCATGAACACGCCGTGCATGGTGATGCGGTCGGCGAAGTAGCGCGACAGGTACGCGCGCAGCACGTCGATCACGAAGGCCGACGACTCGCGCGTCGCGAACATGGGGATCTGGGCGCGCTCGCACATCGACAGCAGCGCGTCGGGGGCCGTCAGGCCATCGGCCAGGATCAGCACTGGCGGCTCCAGCGTGACAATGCGGGCCACACGGCGCGAGCAGTCTTCCGGCGTGGCGTTGACGAGGTAGGCCACCTCGCGCTCACCCAGAATCTGCACCCGGTAGGGATGGATGTAGTTGAGATAGCCCACGAGATCGGCCCCCGAACGGGCCTTGCTGATGGCCACCTCGTCGAAGCGGCGCTCGGAGGCACCCAGCCCCGCAATCCACTCCCATTTGAGCCGGGCGCGATGGTCTTCAAAAAGAACGTCGGCGCTGACGACGGTGGGTTTCACGCGGACCGGTTCAGGCGGTTTGCGCCGACTGCCAGGTGGCAATCATCTGGTGCAGCTCGGTTGCGTCGGTGCTGGCCTTGATTTTTTCGCGCAGCGGCGCGTCACTGAGCAGCTCGGCAATCTCGGAGAGAATTTCCAGATGCTTTTGTGTGGCCGCCTCGGGCACCAGCAGAAAAATCAGCAGCCCCACGGGCATTTCATCGGGTGCATCAAACCCGATGGGATTGGCCAGGCGGAACACCGCTGCCATCGGCGCCTTCAGCCCCTTGATGCGCCCGTGCGGAATGGCCACGCCGTGCCCCAGACCGGTGGAGCCCAGGCGCTCGCGCGCAAACAGGCTGTCGGTGATGAGCGCCCGCGACAAACCATGCAGATTCTCAAAAAGCAGGCCCGCTTCTTCAAATGCACGTTTCTTGCTCGTGGCATCAACGCTCACAAGCACCTGGGCGGAAGGCAGGATGGACGACAGTCGGTTCATGGGTATTGAGGGCGGATTATGCACCCGACGCACCGCGGCGCAACAATTTCATACAAATTGCACCACAGCATACGGGTGGTCACAAAAAAGCCGCCCGGGTCGGGGCGGCTGGTGGGGACGGAAACCCTCTGCCAATGGTCACATCAGGCGCTTGGCGGTGTCGTGGTGATGGTCCTGCAGGCGGTCTTTGTGCCGCACCACTTGGCGATCGAGCTTGTCGACCAGCTCGTCCACCGCCGCGTACAGATCGGCATGGGAGCTTTCGGCGAACATGTCGTTGCCTTTGACATGGATATTGCATTCGGCGCGCTGCCTTCGCTCCTTTTCCTTTTGTTTCTCAACAGTAAGCAGCACCTTGACATCGACAACCTGGTCGAAGTGCCGGGTGATCCGATCGAGCTTGGTCGTCACGTAGTTGCGCAAGGCCGGGGTGACTTCGAGGTGGTGACCGCTGATCGTCAGGTTCATGAATGACCTCCTGTGGCTGACGGGTTGAAACAGCTGCCCGGCGACACCGGGCAGCAAGGGAACCAAAACGGGGAAGACGAGACGAGGAAGGCAATTTGCGTGGGCACAAACCCACTATGCCCCCGCCCTGTGTGAAATGCAATCCCTTTGCGAATGTTGCACCGCAACAAGAAAAGTTTTTGCCGGAAAGGTCACGACTTTCGCCGGTCGATCAAATCTGTGGCGCGCGGCGTCTGCGCCATGCCTGTTGGCGCGAAACCACGCGACACACCGTGCCAGGCAGACCAAATCGCACCCACCGGCGCGGGGCTGCTGCATGATGCCGCCATGAGCCTGGACACCATTTTTGACGCCGCGTTCTCGGACGCACCACGCGAGGCCCGCGCGCTGGTCCTGATGGGCGGTGGCGCCCGCACGGCCTATCAGGCGGGGGTGCTACAAGCCATCGGCTCCCTGCTCGGACTGCAGCCGCGGGGCGCCGAGCGGTTCCCGTTTCGAATTCTGGTGGGCACATCGGCCGGCGCGCTCAATGCCGCGTACCTGGCGGGATGCGCCACCGAAGGCCTGGGGGCGTTCGACCAGCTGGCGCATTTCTGGGGTCAGCTGCGGTCACAACACGTCTACCGACTTAACCTGATGCCCTGGGCACAGCTCAGCAAATGGGCCGCCGCTTTCAGTCTGTCGCGCCACGCACGGGCACACGGTGCGGTCCTGGACAACACGCCACTGGTGAACACGCTGCACCATGTGATTTCGCTGCCCGGCATCGAAAAGGCCCTGCAGCGCGACGTGCTGGACGCGCTGGCGATCACGGCGTCAAGCTACACCAGTGGCGTGCACTGGACGTTTTGCCAGACACGGGACGACGCCACCCCGCGGACATGGTCGCGCCCCGGCCGCCGGGCCGAGTTCCAGCCCATCACCATCGAGCACCTGATGGCGTCCAGCGCCATTCCGTTCATCTTCCCGGCCACTCCGCTGTGGGTGGACTCGCACCGCGAATACTTTGGCGACGGCTCGATGCGGCAGATCTCGCCGCTCTCGCCGGCCATGCACCTGGGCGCCTCCAGGGTGCTGGTGATCGGGGTGGGGCAACCCGAGCGCGCGGCGCTGGGCGGCGAATTCCCGATCGCGCCCACCCTGGGCAGCATCGCCGGGCACGCCATGGCCAGCGTGTTTCACGACACCTTGCAGGCCGACGTGGAGCAGACGGTGCGTGTCAACCAGACGCTGGCGCGGCTCCCG
>JBGSNW010000329.1:0-5521 GCA_041739435.1 Burkholderiaceae bacterium | reverse complement strand
CTGCGCCTGGCGCCGGTACAGCTGCAGCGCCTCGCGCAGCGCCAGCCGCGTCCGCGGGCCGTCCAGCGGCTTTTCGAGCACGCGAAACACCTGCCCCTCGTTGATGGCGGCAATGGCCACGTCCTTCTCGGCATAGGCGGTGGCCATCAGGCGCACCAGATGCCGGTGCGACTGCTGGATGAGGCGCAGCAGGTCCAGCCCGTCGCGCGCGGGCATGCGGTAGTCGGTCACCACCACGGCAAGCTCGCCCCCCTGCGCAGTCAGGATCTCCAGCGCTTCGTCCACGCTGCCGGCCGTCTGCACGGCAAACTCGTCCTCGAACGTGCGGGCAAACCACTTGCACGAGAGCGGCTCGTCGTCCACGAACAAAACGGTCGAGGCCAGCGGGTTGACAGTCGCGACGTTCATGCGCGGGGCGGCCTCAGGCATGCGGGTTGGCCAGGGCCAGGTTGAAGGCGAATTCGGTCCATTCGCCGTGTTCGCTGGTCACGCTGAGCGCGCCGCCATGCCGTTGCGTGATGGCGTAGCTCACGCTCAGCCCCAGGCCCAGGCCCTGGCCCACATCGCGCGTGGTGAAAAACGGTTCGAACACACGGCTCAGGTTCTCGGGCTTGATGCCGGTGCCGTTGTCGCGCACCGTCACGTACAACCGGTCGCCCTCCGGCCACACCTTGATGGCGATCGTCGGGTTGGCGCGGCCGGATTTCTGCAGCGCCAGCGCGGCGTTGCTCAGCAGGTTGATCAACACGCCAATCAGCCCGGGCTCGTCGCCATGCACATGGGTGTCGAGTGGCAGATCGAGCTGCACGTCGATGCCCTTGAGCTCGTAACCCGTGAGCCGCAGCGCCGACTGGATGGCTTTTTCAAACAGGAAAATACGCTCACTGTCCTCGCCGGGCTTTTGGTAGGCAAAGGTCTTGAGGTCGGAGACGATGCTTTGCACCCGCTTCATGCCCTCGCGAGAATCGACCAGGCTCTCCTTGAGTTCGGGGCTGGCCTCGACCGCCGGGTCGATCATGGCCATGTTCAGCGCCATCAGGCTGTAGTTGACGGGGTTGTTCACCTCGTGCAGCAGCCCCGCCGACAAAGTGCCCAGTGCCGCCATTTTCTCCTGCTGGACCATGTGACCCTTGATCTCGGCCAGGGCCTGGTTGACTTTGCGGAGGTCGGTGTTTTTTTGGGAGACTTCGTGTTGAAGGTCGAACAGTTTGATGCGCGCGCGTTCGTTGAAGTAGGTGCAAACCGCGCTCGCGGCTGCAGAAAAGAGAATGAAAAGAGAATTTCCCATGAACTTCGGGAAATTAGACAAGCCATCCGGATGCAGGATGCACGCAATCACATAAACACCGTAAGTCATCAGTCCGAAACCAATACCTTCAAGGAAACTGATGGGCAAGATGATGCCGACGGCATACAGCGCCAAATGCAACCCGACAAAATAGATGGACCCAACCCCTTCGGTGGCCCAGATCATCCACGCGATCATGACTTGCGGCAAACCAAGCCACACCAGCGTAAGCGATCGCACCCAATGTTTTCCAAACGTCGTGAACAGGATGGCGAGGATTCCGCCTGTCAATGCCATCACGACCAGTCGCACCACCAGAAAGCGGCTCAAATGCTCAGGGTACACGGCGTAGTCAAGAGCGCTCCCCATTAACACCAAGACCGCTGACGTAATGCCGCCTGCCTTGCTGTAGGCAAGTCGGAACGCACTGAGCTCCTGCTGGTAGGGTGTGGATTTAAACAACTGGTTCAAGGCGACATTTCCACGAACTCAGGTGTTCCCGACGACCTGAAACTCGGCGAAGACATTGACGCCGGTAACGTCAGTGAACAGCCTCGTCTCCCCTCGCGGCGTCGGAAGCACGTTCTGGAGCTGGGCTTCGTCGCGATAAATAAGATGCCACTCCAGAAGGTGCTCCATCCCATTACGCTCCGGGTTGCTCGCGTGCACATTGGTCACCAGTATTCGCCCTCCGATACGGCTGCGCGAAACAAAATATTGAATCAAGCGAGCGCACACCTTGTCCGAAAGGTAGTCAAACAATCCGGCGCAATAGACATAATCAAATGTGATGGTGTCCGTCACGTTTTCGCGTCGCGAAGCGCGTTTTAGCAATTCATGCACCGACTCCTGCACATACTCGACCCGTGCTGTCTTCCCGGTGCGCCGACAGGTTTCTTCGATTCGAGTGCGGGTGTAGTTCAGGGTTTCTGCGCTGAAGTCGACGAGCGTGAAAATCAACCGCTCCGGCTGCGCAACCTGTTCGATGAAACGCTGGATTTCCACCGCCGGTCCACAACCGATATTCAGTACGCGCACTTCGCGCTGCTCCCGTTCGGCCAGTTCCGCAGCGTCGGAAAGATAGTCAACGAGAATATTGATTCGGTTTCGATGCGCTTCCGCAACTGCCGACTTCAGGAACATCGTATTGACGACCTGGAAATAGGTGCTGTTTCCCTGTCGAGGGTCGGCCAGAATCTGGTTGACCATTTCGTAGTCGCCCGCGTAACCCAGAGGTTTTGCAAACGTACGGTAGACGAACGGCGCCCGCAACAACAACGGATGCAAGGCCGTCTGGGCGAAGTTGCGGTGCGCAACCGAATCTTCCGGCTCCACACGCCCCGCTTCATCCTCAAGCCAAACCAGATATTCCTTGCCTTTTTCCATAATGGGCATGGCCAATTCATAGAACACGTCTGGACGAATGCGCCCGTCACCTTCCCGTGGCAGTGCGTCAGACATGTCGGCTTGATCGGCCCACCGGGACGTTTCGGACAAAAACGCACGCATTTCGCTGATGGCCACTTGGTAACTCCTGCCGATCCGGAAGCGCGTGTTCCACTCTTCGATGAAAAGCCGTGACTCCGCCTGTACCCGGGTCAGATCACCCCGAATGGCGTTGAACTCGGACCACTCATCAATCAGCGTCACGGACACCAATGCCATCAACCCAGTGTTGAGCATGCTCACCACCACCGCCTTGCCCTTGTAAATACTCTTTTCCCCCGAGCGCACCGTCAGATCGTTGAGCACTTCACTGATCTGGATGATCGAGTACGGGTTGTACAGCTCCATCACCAGCGACCTGCGCTGCAGGTTGGTCAGCGTGCCGCGCACGGCGTCGCCCTGGCTGTTGCGGAATGTGATGACGGGATCGATGGGCCGGAGTGGTTGCACGGGGTTTGACAGGTTAGAGGGGTCTTTGCACAAACAATAGGCGGTTGTGCTGCGCGAACTTCCTGCCCTGTCGGCCACAACGTCTTGGACGTGCATTCTGTCATTTTTGAGTTGCCTTTTCACAACCCGGAAGGTCTTGCCGGGGTCAGCGACAAGGGCGGCGCGTTGATTGCATTCTTTTTTGTAAATTTTGATAGCAAACTATGGCGTATTTATAAGGACTAAATCCATATTTCATTCAATGACTTGTGGGCGCACGGCGATGCAGCCCTGTTGTATGGGCGCATCGCTTGGGGAGTCCGGGCCCTGTGCCGCATCGGTGAAAACGCCCATCGCAGCCGCCCGCAACCCCTGGACCAACCACCCCGCGCCCACTGCTACGATGGCGCCTGCCCAGGAGGCCCGCTGCATGATCGCTTACTTGAATTCCATCTACCCCGTGCGTTACACCGTGTTGGGGCTGTGCTTGCTCGGGTTGCTGCTCAGCCTGTTCACCGTGGTGGGCTTTGGTGTGGGGGTGCCCGGTTTTCTGGTGTTTGCGGGATTGAGCGGCGTGGGCCTGTACGACCTGGTGCAGACCAAACGCTCGGTGCTGCGCAACTACCCCGTGATCGGCCATCTGCGCTTCATGCTCGAGTACATCCGGCCCGAGATGCGGCAGTACTTTGTGGAAAGCGACAACGAGGCCGCGCCGTTCTCGCGCTCGCAGCGCTCGCTGGTGTATTCGCGCGCCAAGGGCGATCCAGACAAGCGCCCGTTTGGCACGCAACTCGACGTGAACGCCCCCGGGTACGAGTGGATCAACCATTCGGTGGCACCCACCCACATTGCCTCGCACGATTTCCGGGTGGTGATCGGGGGCACGCCAACGGGCACACCGCGGGCGACCGAACCGGTGCAAGGCTGCACCCAGCCCTACAGCGCCAGCGTGTTCAACATTTCGGCCATGAGCTTTGGCGCGCTGTCGGCCAACGCCATTCTGGCGCTCAACCAGGGTGCCCAACGGGGCGGGTTTGCGCACGACACGGGCGAGGGTTCGATTTCGGTGCACCACCGCGCCCACGGCGGCGACCTGATCTGGGAGATCGGTTCGGGCTACTTTGGCTGCCGCAATGACGATGGCAGCTTCAACGCCGAAAAGTTCGCGGTCAATGCCTGCGACCCGCAGGTCAAGATGATCGAGCTCAAGCTCAGCCAGGGGGCCAAACCCGGGCATGGCGGCGTGCTGCCTGGCCCCAAGGTGACGGCCGAGATTGCGGCCGCGCGCGGTGTGGCCGAAGGCGTGGACTGCGTTTCGCCGGCCGCGCACAGCGAGTTTTCCACCCCACTGGAGATGATGCAGTTCATTGCCCGGCTGCGCGAGCTGTCGGGCGGCAAGCCCACCGGCTTCAAGCTGTGCATTGGTCACCCCTGGGAGTGGTTTGGCATGGTCAAGGCCATGCTGGCCACGGGCATCACGCCCGATTTCATCGTGGTGGATGGCGCCGAGGGCGGCACGGGTGCAGCGCCGCTGGAATTTACCGACCACGTGGGCGTGCCGCTGCAGGAGGGCTTGCTGCTGGTGCACAACACGCTCAAGGGCGTGGGCCTGCGCGAGCGCGTCCGCATCGGCTGCGCGGGCAAGGTGGTGAGCGCGTTTGACATCACCCGGCTGATGGCGCTGGGCGCCGACTGGTGCAATTCGGCGCGCGGCTTCATGTTTGCGCTGGGCTGCATTCAGGCGCAACACTGCCACACCGGCCAATGCCCCACCGGCGTGACCACGCAAGACCCGCTGCGCCAGCAGGCGCTGGTGGTGCCCGACAAGGCCGAGCGGGTGCACATGTTCCATGAGAACACCCTGAAGGCGCTCAAGGAACTGGTGCAGGCCGCGGGCGTGATGCACCCGGCCGACATCAACCCCTGCCACATCGTGCGGCGCTCGGGCGACGGGCAGGTGCAGTTGCTGGCCTATGTGTTGCCACAGGTGAACGAGGGCGCGCTGCTGGGCGACGACGTGTCGGCCCTGCACGGCGTGTTCAAGCTGTATTGGCCCATGGCCCGGGCGGATTCTTTCACGCTATCGATAAGATAGCTGCTGAAGTCCAGACGGCGAGGGCTTGAAGCCGTTTTCTCATGCAAAGCACGGCTTCGTCCTTGCTCAGCAGGGTGGCGCGGTGGTGCACGGCGAGATCGATGAATTTCTGGTCGTCGGCATCCTTGCAGGTGACCGGGGCCTTGGGCGCCACGGGCACGGTTTGTGTCTGCGCGTCAAAGGCCGCCAGAACCGCGGATGCGGCCAGGCCCCGAAGCGCCAGCCGCGCGGCTATTTGGGGGTAGTTCAGCACGCGGGCCAGT
>JBGSNW010000313.1:0-2586 GCA_041739435.1 Burkholderiaceae bacterium | reverse complement strand
GCCTCGTCGGCGCGGCTGGGCTGCACCGTGCCGCTGGGGTGGTTGTGGGCCAGCACCACGGCCGCCGCCTTGTGCCGCAGCGCGTGCAACACCACCTCGCGCGGGTACACGCTGGTCTGCGTGAGCGTGCCGCGAAACAGTTCCTCCAGCGCCAGCAGCCGGTTCTGGCTGTCCAGGAACAACACCGCAAACACCTCGTGGCCGCGTTGGGCCAGGTGCAGTTGCAGGTAGTGTTTGACGGCGTCGGGGGTGCTGAACACCTCGCGCTCGCGCAACTGCTCGGCCAGGGCGCGGCGCGCCAGCTCCAGCACGGCCACCAGTTCGGCGCGTTTGGCCGGGCCACCCAGACCCTTGATTTTTTTCACGTCGTCCAGCTCGGCGTGCAGCAGGCCGGCGATGCCGCCAAAGGTGTCCAGCAGTTCCTGCGCCAGCGTGAGCACCCCCTTGCCGACGATGCCGGTGCGCAGCAGCAGCGCCAGCAGTTCGGCGTCGCTCAGGGCGCCGGGCCCGCGGGCCAGCAGCTTTTCGCGGGGGCGGGCATCGGGCGGGAGGTCTTTGAGCGGCATGGCGGAGCCCGGGGGCCAGGGTTTCTACAATGGAGGCCAGTTTATCGGGACTTCCATGGCCACCGCTTCCAGTACCCCCGCATTGACGCCGCCCACCGCCGTGGTGCAGCGCGGCTCGTTCCTCACCTTGCATTACCGGCTGGCCGGGCCACAGGGCGACGTCATCAACACCTTTGGCGGCAAACCGGCCACGCTGTCGATCGGCACCGGCGAGCTGTCGCCCGCGGTCGAGGCGCAATTGATCGGCATGCACGAAGGCGCGCACCGAACACTGGAGCTGCCCGCAGGGGCGGCCTTTGGCGAACGCAACCCCGAAATGGTGCAATGGGTGGCCCGAAAGCTGCTGACCGACCTGGGCGATCCGCACGAGAAATACGCGGTGGGCGAGGTGGTGCAGTTCCCCACGCCCGATGGCCTGGGCCGCTACGCCGGCGCGGTGTTACAGGTGCGCGACGACGGCGCCGTGTTGTTCGACTTCAACCACCCGCTGGCCGGCCAGCCGGTGACCTTCGAAGTGCACCTGATCGGGGTGTTATGAGCGCAGCACACAAAGTGGCAAGCGTGGGGGCTGTGGAACGCGCCGCGCCGGGCCGCCCCAAGCAAGCGAGCGCCCCCTCGGGGGGCAGCGCAGCACACAAAGTGGCTAGCGTGGGGGCTTTAACACCATGACCAGCCGCATCGACAACGTCAAAACCCTGGCCGACGGGCCGGTGGCGGGCGCGGCGCTGGAAGTGATCCTTGCCGAGCCCCGGGGGTTTTGTGCCGGCGTGGACCGTGCCATCGAGATCGTCGAGCGGGCGCTGAGCAAGTTTGGCCGCCCGATCTACGTGCGCCACGAAATCGTGCACAACACTTATGTGGTCAACGACCTCAAGGCCAAGGGCGCGATTTTCATCGAAGACCTGGCCGACGTGCCGCCCGGCGCCACGCTGGTGTTCAGCGCGCACGGCGTGAGCAAGGCGGTGCAGCAAGAGGCCGCGCAGCGTGGCTTCCATGTGTTTGACGCCACCTGCCCGCTGGTGACCAAGGTGCACATCGAGGTGGCCAAGCTCGCCAAAGAGGGCTACGAGTTCATCATGATCGGCCACAAGGGCCACCCCGAGGTCGAAGGCACCATGGGCCAGCTTGACCACGGCATCCACCTGGTGGAAGACGTGGCCGAAGTGGCCCGGGTGCAGCCCGCGCAGACGCAACGGCTCGCGCTGGTCACGCAGACCACCCTGTCCACCGACGACGCGGCCGAAATCGCCGCCGCCATAAAGGCGCGCTTTCCCGACGTGCGAGAACCCAAGCAGCAGGACATCTGCTACGCCACGCAAAACCGCCAGGACGCCATCAAGTTCATGACGCCGCAGGTGGACGTGGTGATCGTGGTTGGCAGCCCCACCAGCTCCAACAGCAACCGGCTGGCCGAGCTGGCGCGCAAGCGGGGCGTGCCCAGCTTCATGGTCGACAACCCCGACGAGCTGCAACCCCAATGGCTGGAGGGCAAGCGCCGCGTCGGCCTGACAGCCGGGGCGTCGGCGCCCGAGATTCTGGTGCGCCAGGTGATCGACCGCATCAAGGCAATGGGCGCGGTGTCGGTGCGCAAGATGGACGGAATCGACGAGACCGTGAAGTTCCCGTTGCCCAAGGGGCTGAAGCTGGACGCCAAGGAACCTGACTGAAAAGGGCCGGGCCGAAAAGCCCTGGCCCGACAACCTGGCGCCACGCGCCAGGCGCCCCGCCGGGCCTGCTTTTGGACTGCAAAAACCATGAATCTCTCTGAAATCAATAGCGCCGCACGTCGATTTGACGGGGTCCCAAGCCACTTTTTGCGTCAAACTCCGCTGTGGAAGCTGCCCGGCGCGGCGCTGGGGGTGGACTGCGCCGAAGTGTGGCTCAAGCTCGAACACCTGCAGGTGGGCGGCAGCTTCAAGGCGCGCGGCATGCTCAACCGCCTGCTGGCCAACCCGATCCCCCCAAGCGGTGTGATCGTCGCCTCTGGCGGCAACGCGGGCATTGCCACGGCCGCCGCGGC
>JBGSNW010000301.1:0-1543 GCA_041739435.1 Burkholderiaceae bacterium | reverse complement strand
GTGCATGGTGTTCGCGCGGACGGCCGCGCTGGACATCCAGGCAACGCCGCTGCCCGCGCCGCCCGACCTGCCGCCGTGGGACGAGAGCCGCGTGACCGACGCCGACGAGACGGTGGTGATCTCGCACAACTGGGACGAGCTGCGCCGCTTCATGTGGGACTACGTCGGAATCGTTCGCACCAACAAGCGGCTGGAGCGCGCCGCCCACCGCATCCGCCTGCTGCAGGAAGAAATCCAGGAGTTCTACGCCAACTTCCACGTCACGCGCGACTTGCTGGAGCTGCGCAACCTGGTCACCGTGGCCGAGCTGATCGTCAGGTCCGCACAGGCCCGCCACGAAAGCCGCGGCCTGCATTTCAGCCGCGACTATCCGGCCCTGGTCGAGCCGTCCGGGCCAACCACCCTCCGTCCCGCCTGACCCCCCGGCAAACCGGGTGGCCGTGGAAAATGGACCGCTGCGGTCCATTTGCAGCCAAAGATTCCAGAGCCCGACAGGCTCCTAGGCCGCCCCGATATCCGGCACCAGCGAACCCGCCGGCTGACCGGCCTTCAGCGCGGCGGTGAACGCCAGCATGCGATCGATCGGCACCCGGGCGCGGGGAATCACGGCCGGGTCCACCTGAATCTCGTGGGTGCCGTTCTCCAGCACCTGCACGACACCCGCCAGGCTGTTCATGGCCATCCAGGGGCAGTGCGCGCAGCTCTTGCAGGTGGCGCTGTTGCCGGCGGTGGGCGCCTCGATGAACACCTTGCCGGGATTGAGTGCGCGCAGCTTGTGCATCATTCCGTTGTCGGTGGCCACGATGAACTCGCGGGCATCCAGTTCGTGGGCCGCCCGGAGGATGCCCGAGGTCGACCCCACGGCGTCGGCCAGCGCGATCACCTCGGCCGGGCTCTCCGGATGCACCAGCACCCTGGCTTTCGGGTGCTCCTTCTTGAGAGCCTCCAGCTCGAACGCCTTGAACTCGTCGTGCACGATGCACGCGCCGTTCCAGAACACCATGTCGGCGCCGGTTTCGCGCTGGATATAGCCGCCCAGGTGCTTGTCGGGCGCCCAAAGAATTTTGTGACCCTTGTCCTTGAGCGCCCGCACGATGTCGAGCGCGCAGCTGGACGTGACCAGCCAGTCCGAACGCTCCTTCACCGCCGCGCTGGTGTTGGCGTAGACCACCACCGTGCGGTACGGATGGGCGTCGCAGAAGGCCGAGAACGCGTCGATCGGGCAGCCCAGGTCCAGGGAGCAGGTGGCATCAAGGTCGGGCATGAGCACGCGTTTTTCAGGGCTCAGTATCTTGGCCGTCTCGCCCATGAAGCGCACGCCCGAGACCACCAGCGTGCGGGCCGGGTGGTCCCGGCCGAAGCGCGCCATTTCAAGCGAGTCGCTGACGATGCCACCGGTCTCCTCGGCCAGGTCCTGCAGGTCCGGATGCACGTAGTAATGCGACACCATCACCGCGTTGCGTTCCTTCAGCAGGCGACGGATGCGCTCCTTGAGCGCGGCGCGTTCGGTCGGCGCGGGCTCGGCCGGCACCCGGGCCCAGGC
>JBGSNW010000294.1:0-1503 GCA_041739435.1 Burkholderiaceae bacterium | reverse complement strand
GGTGGCGATGGCGCTGACCATGGCCGACATCACGCTGTCGGCCATCCCGCAATGGCTGAGCAACGCCGCGCAACTGGTCATCGGCGTGAGCCTGGGGGTTCGCTTCACCGCCGGGTTTGTGCACACCGCGCCGCGCTGGCTGGCTTCGGTGGCGCTGGGCACCACGGTCATGGTGGGCTTGTGCGCGGGTTTTGCGGCGCTGCTGTCCTGGGGCACGGGGATTCACTTCATCACCCTGATCCTCGGCACGGCCCCGGGGGGCATCGCCGAGATGGCCATCACCGCCAAGGTGCTGCAGCTGGGCGTGCCGGTGGTCACCGCTTTTCAGGTGTGCCGCCTGGTGGCCGTGTTGCTGCTTGTGGCGCCGCTGTACCGCTGGACCATCAGGCCGTTGAAGCCGCGCGAATGAACGCCAGGGCGATGGGCCCGGGAATGTGGCAAAAATGGTCGTTTTCGCCGCCTGTTTTCACGCGCGACGCCCCGGGCCGAACCGGCCCCTGGTGTCATGCAAAACCGCGTCAGTGCAGCAGCACCGGGGTCTGGGCGAGTTCGGCGTAACGGCCCAGCGTGTCTTCGACTTCTTCCTGTGTGGGGGTGGTTTGTTGCCAGGCCAGGATTTGCTGCTGGAAGAATTCGGCCCAGGAGCCATCGAGGTAGACCTCTTTGCCGGAGCGTTTGTCCACGATTTCAAAGCCGTCGCGCGCCAGCATGGGGGTGGCGGGTGCGGGTTCGCCGTCGGCCACGGCGTTGGCCTGCATTCTCACCACGGCAAACGACTCGGAGTCATAAAGCATGTGCATGTTCGGGGCCTGTTCCAACGAATATCGGGTTTTACAACGGTTCAGATAGCAACGATTGGGCCAAGTTCAAGAATGCCGGGGCTTTCCCGACTTATTTGGTGTTTTGGAGCGGTGTTTCCCGTGCAAGTGGGGCTATGGCGCAACACTGCTGCGCAGTTGTTGGTCCAGAAAGTCTCCGTTGGCCTGGGTGATGCGGATGCGCACGGGCAGGTAACCGAGCGACGGTGCCAGCCAGGCTTCCACGCGTTGGTCGTATTCGCGGCGCGGTGCGCGACTCAGTTTCACGGTTGCGAAAGTGCTGCCGGGCAGGTTCAGGGCCTCGTGGGGCTCACGCAGGAAAGTCCAGACTTCGGCGTCACGCGGGCCCGCCGTCTGCATCTCCACCGCGCTGCCCTCGGGGTAACGCGCGGGCGCCGCGGCCAGCAGGGCACCCAGCTGGAGCAGCACGCTGAGCCGGTCCTGCGCGCCCGGGAGCAGGGGCACGTCGGGTGTATTGGCGCTGAACGTGATGCGGCCTTGTACCGGGTCGAAGTGCGCCGCCTGCTCGCTCCGCCACTTGCTGGAAAACCGCGTGGGCGCCAGGCCCGCCGGCGTGATGCGTCCGGCACTGGTTTGGACCCGGGTGCCGAGTGCGCTGCGCAGTTCCAGCCGGGCGTCGTATTGGGCGGCACCAGCGAAAGCGCCAAGGTCAACGCGGTTCTCG
>JBGSNW010000292.1:0-6157 GCA_041739435.1 Burkholderiaceae bacterium | reverse complement strand
GCAGCGGCTGGCGCAGGGCGACGTGCTCGACGACCACGGGCAACCACTGGCCGTTGACGCGCCCTTTCAACCCGGCACCCGGGTGTTCTATTACCGCCGGGTGGACGCCGAACCCGCGGTGCCGCTGGAAGAAACCGTGCTGTACGCCGACGACCATCTGGTCGTGGCCGACAAGCCACACTTTCTGCCCGTCACCCCCGGCGGGCGCCACGTACAGCAGACGCTGCTGGTGCGCCTGCAACGACGCCTGGGCATCGACACCCTGGTGCCCCTGCACCGGCTCGACCGGGAAACCGCGGGCGTGATGCTGCTGGGCGTGCAGCCCACCGAGCGCAACGCCTACCAGGCGCTGTTTCGCACCCACGCGGTCGCCAAGGTGTACGAGGCGGTGGCACCGGCCAGCCGCACGCTGCAGTTCCCGCTGCGGCGCCAGACCCGGTTGGCGCGCGCGCCGCAATTTTTCCGGCAGATGGAAGTGCCCGGCGACGCCAACACCGACACCTGGATCGAATGCCTGGCGCAGGACGGCGCCTTCGCGCATTACCGTCTGACCCCACGCACCGGCCACCAGCACCAGTTGCGCGTGCACATGGCCGCGCTGGGCTTGCCGATCGTCAACGACCTGTTCTACCCCGAAGTGGTGCAGGGCCCCGCCACCACGGACGACCTGACCCGCCCGCTGCAACTGCTGGCGCGCGCTGTCGCGTTCACCGACCCGGTCACCGGTGAAGCCCGACGCTTCGAAAGTGCGCAATATCTCGCCTGGCCACCGCCGGGCCAGGATTCAAACCGCTGAACAAAACCGTCCGGCCCGCCAGATCCGCCAGAGCCTTCGAAGCCGGGGCGCGGAGGCATTTTTATTAAAAAATGCGTACAAGCCCACGTCAAATGGTCATTGTTTGCTACCCATAAAGTAGCAAACAAGACCCGGCCACTTCAGGCCTTTCAGGCCCGTTCGGCCACCCAGGCCGGCACCGACTGCAGCGCCTTGGGCAGGCCTGAAGCGTCGGTGCCGCCGGCCATCGCCATGTCGGGCTTGCCACCGCCCTTGCCGCCCACCTGCTGGGCCACAAAGTTCACCAGTTCGCCGGCCTTGACCCTGCCCATCACATCGGCCGTCACGCCGGCGGCGATCTGCACCTTGCCACCGTCTACCGTGGCCAGCACGATGGCGGCGGTTTTCAGCTTGTCCTTGAGTTTGTCCATGGTCTCTCGCAGGCCCTTCGCGTCGGCCCCGGCCAGCACCGCCGCCAGCACCTGGATGCCCTTGACGTCCACCGCCTGGTTCACCAGTTCGTCGCCCTGCGCCGACGCAAGACGGCTCTTGAGCGCGTTCATGTCCTTCTCCAGATCGCGCATCTGGTCCAACAGCGCGCCCACACGCGCGGGCACCTCACCCGGTGAGACCCTCAGCGTGCCAGCCACACCGCCCAGCGTGGCCTCCATGCCCTGCACATAGGCCAGCGCATTCAGGCCCGTCACCGCTTCCACGCGGCGCACGCCAGCCGCCACGCCACCTTCGGCGGTGATGGTGAAAAAACCGATGTCGCCCGTGGCGCTCACGTGCGTGCCGCCGCAGAGTTCACGGCTGGAGCCGATGTCGAGCACGCGCACGGTCTCGCCGTACTTCTCGCCGAACAGCATCATGGCGCCGGTCTTCTGGGCCGATTCGATGTCCATCACACGCGCCTGCGTCGCGGCATTGGCCACGATCTCGGTGTTCACGCGCCGCTCGATCTCGCGGATCTGCGCGTCGGTCACTGGCGCGTTGTGGGTGAAGTCGAAGCGCGTCTTGTCGGCATCGACCAGACTGCCCTTCTGCTGCACATGGGTGCCCAGCACTTCGCGCAAGGCCTTGTGCATCAGGTGCGTGACCGAGTGGTTGCGCATGGTGGCGGCGCGCAGCGCCAGGTTCACGCTGGCGGTCACGGTGTCGCCCACGGCCAGCGTGCCCTGCGCCATGGCACCGTGGTGGCCAAACACGTCGGCCTTGATCTTCTGGGTGTCATGAACGACGAACTCAACAAGCACCCGCCCCAGCGTTCGCCCTGAGTCGGCCGAGGGGCTTGCGAGGGCTTCGACAAGCTCAGCCCGAACGGAAATCGTTCCTTCGTCACCCACCTGGCCGCCGCTCTCGGCGTAGAACGGCGTGGTGTCCAGCACCACAACGCCTTGCTGGCCCGCTTTGAGCTCGGCCACGGCCGTGCCGTCCAGGTACAGCGCAACGACCTTGGCCGGGGCTTCGAGCTTGTCGTAGCCAACGAAGCTGTTGCCGGCGCCGTTGTACTCCAGCGCCTTGTCCATCTTGAACTTGCCGGCCGCGCGGCCCTTGGCCTTCTGCGCTTCCATGGCGGCGTGGAAACCGGCTTCGTCCACCGTGACACCGCGCTCTCGGCAGACATCGTTCGTCAGGTCCAGCGGGAAACCGTAGGTGTCATGCAGCTTGAAGGCCACGTCGCCCGGCAGCACTTTGGCGTCGCCCGCCAATGCCGCATCAAGGATTTCCATGCCATTGGCCAGCGTCTCGTAAAACCGCTCTTCCTCGGCCTTGAGCACCTCGGTGATGCGCTGCGCCTGGCTCGCCAGGTTCGGGTAGGCCTCGCCCATCATCTTGACCAGGTCGGGCACCAGCTTGTGGAAAAACGGGGTCTTCTGGCCCAGCTTGTAGCCGTGGCGGATGGCGCGGCGCACGATGCGGCGCTGCACGTAGCCGCGGCCTTCGTTGCTGGGGATCACGCCGTCGCTGATCAGGAATGCGGTGGCGCGGATGTGGTCGGCGATCACCTTGAGCGAGGGGTTCGTGAGGTCAGCGGTGCCGGTCTCGCGGCCAGCGGCCTTGATGAGTGCCTCGAAGATGTCGATCTCGTAGTTGCTGTGCACGTGCTGCAGGATGGCGGCCAGGCGCTCCAGGCCCATGCCGGTGTCCACGCAGGGCGCGGGCAGCGGCGTGACAGCGCCGGTCTCGTCCATGTTGAACTGCATGAACACGTTGTTCCAGATTTCGATGAAGCGGTCGCCGTCTTCGTCGGGGCTGCCGGGAGGGCCACCGGGGATGTGGTCGCCGTGGTCGTAGAAGATTTCCGAGCAGGGGCCGCAGGGGCCGGTGTCGGCCATCATCCAGAAGTTGTCGCTCTTGTAGCGGCCACCCTTGTTGTCGCCGATGCGGATCACGCGCTCGGGCGGCAGACCGATCTCCTTGGTCCAGATGTCGTAGGCCTCGTCGTCCTCATCGTACACCGTGGCCAGCAGGCGCTCGGCGGGCAACTTGTAGACCTCGGTCAGCAGCTCCCAGGCCCACTTCAGCGACTCGCGCTTGAAGTAGTCGCCAAACGACCAGTTGCCCAGCATTTCAAAGAAAGTGTGATGGCGCGCGGTGTAGCCCACGTTTTCCAGGTCGTTGTGTTTGCCGCCGGCGCGCAGGCAGGCCTGCACCGAGGCCGCGCGCACGTAGGGGCGCTTGTCGGTGCCGAGGAACACGTCCTTGAACTGCACCATGCCCGAGTTGGTGAACATGAGCGTGGGGTCGTTGCCGGGAACGAGCGGGCTGGACGCCACCACGGTGTGGCCCTTGGAGGCGAAGAAGTCCAGGAAGGTCTTGCGGATGTCGGCAACGGAGGCAGGGCGTGTCATGGCAGGTTCTGTGTAGGGGGTCAAACCGGGGCGCCGGACGGGCAAGGTCCGGCAAAGTCCTGTATTTTCGCAAACTGGGCGCCACCCCGTCGCCGGGGCCTTACCCAGCGCGGAGTTGGCCCTCCAGAAAGGCCCGCACTGGCGGCTCTTCCGCGAACGCCACGTTGAAGCGAATCCAGGCCGTGGGCTGCAGGTCGGGCATGAACAGGTGGCCCGGCCCCAGCAAGATATCCTGCTCGGCGGCCTTGTACGCCAGCTCGGTGGCGTTCTGGATGTCCGGATGCCGCGCCCAGAGAAACATCCCCGCCTTGGGTTCGCAAAACAGCTCGAAGCCGATGTGCTCCAGCTGCTGGGCCACCCGCTGGTGGGCCTGCGCCAGGCGCTCGCGCAACCCGCGCAGGTGTTTGCGCCAGCGCCCGTCGACCAGCGCACCGTAGGCCAGGCGCTCGCTGAACTCCGACGAGGTCAGGCCCGAAATCATCTTCAGCTGGGCAAAGTCTTCCAGCATGTCGGGCGGCGCGGCCATGAAACCCACCCGGATGTTGGGCGAGATGGTCTTGGAGAAACTGCTGATGTAGACCACCCGCTGAAGCTGGTCCAGGCTGGCCAGGGACGGGCGGGGTTCGGGATCGAGGTCGGCGTAGATGTCGTTCTCGATCACCGTGAAATGGTGTTGCTCGGCCAGTTGAACCACGCGGTGCAGGTGCGCCAGATTGGCCACCGAACCGGTCGGGCTCTGAAGACGCGGCTGGGTGAAGAACACCTTGGGCTTGTGTTCCAGCACCCGCGCTTCCAGCGCGGCCAGGTCGTAGCCGCTGGGGGTGCGTGGCACGCCAATCAGCCGCGCGCCCAGAAAACGCAGCGAAAACAACAGGTTGGGATAGCCGGGATCGTCCACCAGCACCGCGTCTCCGGGCCGGACCAGCCGCCGCGCCACCAGGTCCATGGCCTGGCTGGACCCCTGGGTCAGCAGCACCTGGTCGGCGCTGACCGCGATTTCCTGCTCGGCCAGCAGGTCGCGCACCAGCTGGCGCAGCGGTGCAAACCCCTTGGGTTCGCCGTAGCCGCCCAGATCCACGTTTTCAGCGGCCAGGGTGCGCAGGCTGCGGCGCAGCCCTTCTTCAAACAGCCAGTCTCCCGGAAGCCAGCCGCAACCGGGTTTCATGCGCAGCGCCCTGGCCTCGAACACCCGTCGCAAATACCACATGGAGTCAAAGTTGTAGTTGGCGGACTCGGTGGGGGCACCGCCCGGGTGTGGTCGGGCGGGCGTTTCGCGCTGGCGCACAAAAAACCCCGAGTGCGGACGCGACACAAAATAGCCCAGCGCCACCAGCCGGTCGTAGGCGTCGACCACGGTGTAGACGCTCACCCCGTGCGCGTGGGCAAACTGCCGGATCGACGGCGCCTTGGCGCCCGGGCGCAGGTTGGCGCTCTGGATCAGGTCGCGGAATCCTTCAACAATCTGCACCACCAGCGGTGTGGTGCTCTTGGGATTCAGGGAAAACATGGGCGGCAGCTCAGGGTTTTTGTGTATAGGTCCGCCGTGCTGCACAGTGCATCACGCATGGCCCGGTGTCTGTATATGTTAGCGGGCCCTCCGAACGCCTACAGTCCGCCCCGATCCAATCGAAACTCAGGTCCGGAAATATCTTCATGCAACGCGACACCCAAGCCACCAACGCCATGCTCATGGCCCGCCGCGCCGCCGCCATCCCGCGCGGCGTGGGCCAAAGCCATGCCATCTTCATCGCCAAGGGCGAAAACGCCGAAATCTGGGACGTGGAGGGCCGCCGCTACATCGACTTCGCCGGTGGCATCGCGGTGCTCAACACCGGCCACCGCCACCCCGCCGTGGTCGAAGCCGTGAAGGCCCAACTGGGCCTTTACACCCACACCTGCTTTCAGGTGCTCGCCTACGAGCCTTACGTGGAACTGGCCGAACGCCTCAACGCCAAGGCGCCCGGCGACTTCGCCAAGAAAACCCTGTTTCTCACCACCGGCGCCGAAGCCATCGAAAACGCGATCAAGATCGCGCGGGCCCACACCGGCCGCTCGGGCGTGATCGCCTTCACTGGCGGCTACCACGGCCGCACGCTGCTGACGCTGGGCCTGACGGGCAAGGTGGCCCCGTACAAGACCGGTTTTGGGCCGTTTCCGGGTGAAATTTTCCACGCCCGGTTCCCCAGCGCGCTGCATGGCGTGAGCGTGGACGACGCCATGGCGTCGGTCGAACAGATCTTCAAGAACGACATCGAGGCCAGCCGCGTGGCGGCCATCATCATCGAACCCGTGCAGGGCGAAGGCGGCTTCAATGTCGCCCCCACCGAACTGTTGCAGCGTCTGCGCGCGCTGTGCGACCAGCACGGCATCCTGCTGATTGCCGACGAGGTGCAGACGGGCGCCGGCCGCACCGGCACCTGGTTCGCCATGGAGCACAGCAGCGTCGCCCCCGACCTCATCACCATGGCCAAGTCCATGGCCGGTGGCTTCCCGATCTCGGCCGTGATCGGCCGGGCCGACGTGATGG
>JBGSNW010000262.1:0-3048 GCA_041739435.1 Burkholderiaceae bacterium | reverse complement strand
AACGTGCGGGCGGCCTGGTCGTGCGCGCGGTAGCGCAGCGCCATGCTGGGCAGCGAGCGCAGCACGGTTTCCACATCATTCGCGCCCACGCCCAGCCCCAGACGCATGTGGGTGTGCTTCAGTTTGAGGTGCAGGGCCTCGTCGCGCGTGATCACGCTGCCCATGAGCACGTCGCCGCCGCCGCTGGGGTATTTGGTGAGCGCATGGGCCGACACGTCCACCGCCAGCCCCTCCCCTGCGCCAACCTCCAGGTCGAACGGGCGGAACGCCAGCCCGGCGCCCCAGGTGTTGTCGAGCGCGGTGGTGACGCCGCGCTCGCGGCAGATGCGCACGAGCTGCGGCAGATCGGGGAATTCCATCGTCACCGAGCCCGCGGCTTCGAGCCAGACCAGGCGCGTGGCGGGCGAAATCTTGGCGGCCAGATCGGCCGGGTTCATCGCGTCGTACAGCCGATGGGTGATGCCAAAGGCCTTGAGCTCACCGTCGGCCAGCGCCTTGTTGGGGCCGTAGGCGTTGTCGGGGATCAGCACCTCGTCGCCCGCGGCCAGCAGCGCCAGATTGACGTTGGCAATGGCGGCCAGCCCGCTGGGCACCAGCACGCAATGCAGGCCACCCTCCAGCGCGCTCAGGCGCTCTTCGAGCAAAAAGGTGGTGGGCGTGCCATGCAGGCCGTAGGTGTAGCCGCTCTTGTGTTTCCAGTCGCGCGCCAGCATGGCCGCGACGTTGGGGAAGATGACGGTGGACGCCTTGAAGACACCCGGCTGCGGCGCGGCAAAACCGGACGGCGGCTGGTAGGGATGGTGGATGAGATGGGTGATGGGTTCGCTCATGCGGCCATCGTAACGGAATCCGGCGCGGCGGATTCAGACCTTCCACTTCTCCAGCAGCTGCGCCGGACGCAGCGCGTCGTAGCTCTCGAACGGCTGGTGAATCCAGGGGTTGGTGGGCAAGAACTCAACCGAGTAGTCGGACACGAACTTGGACAGGGCCTTGGTCCAGATCACGGCGCTGCGCATTTCGGTGATGGGTTTGTAGTTGGTGCGCAACTGGTGAATGACGGTGTTGAGCGTGTGGCCCGAGTCGGCCAGATCGTCCACCAGCAGCACCTTGCCAGCGATCTCGCCCTTGGGCGTGGTGATGTAGCGGGCGATGTCCAGGTGGCCCTGCACGGTGCCGGCGTCGGCCCGGTAGGAGCTGGTGGACATGATGGCCAGCGGCTTGTTGAAGATGCGCGAGAGGATGTCGCCCGGGCGCAGGCCACCCCGCGCCAGGCACAGGATGGTGTCGAACTCCCAGCCCGACTGATGGATCTTGATGGCCAGCTTTTCGATCAGGTTGTGGTACTCGTCGTAGCTCACATAGAGGTGTTTGCCATCTTCTGTCAACATCGGATAACTCCTGAAAATATAGCTAACTATGACCTAATGACGGGGGCTGAAGGCACTTTTTATTCAAAAATCAGATACAACGGGCTGCTCGGCCTTGACGCGGACACCTGACGCTCGACACGGCTGCTCAATCGGCCAGGTAGGGGTGGCGCATGAGGATGGTGTGATCCCGGTCGGGGCTGGTCGACACCATGTCGATGGGCACACCCGTGACCTGCGCGATGCGCTGCAGGTACAGCTGGGCGTTGACGGGCAGGTCTTCGTAGCGCGTCACGCCCACGGTGGACTGCGACCAGCCGGGCAGCTTTTCGTACACCGGCTTGCAGCGCTCGATGTCGTCGGCGCCCATGGGCAGGATGTCGGTGAATTCACCGTCGATCTCGTAGCCCGTGCACAGCAGCAGCTCGTCGATGCCGTCCAGCACGTCGAGCTTGGTCACGCACAGGCCCGACAAGCCGTTGACCTGCGCGCTGCGCTTGAGCAATGCCGCGTCAAACCAGCCACAGCGACGGCTGCGGCCGGTGGTCACGCCTTTTTCAGCCCCCACGGTGCTCAGGTGGTAGCCCACGGTGCCGGGGGTCTGCCAATCCAGTTCGGTCGGGAACGGGCCGCCGCCCACGCGGGTGCAGTAGGCCTTGGTGATGCCCAGGATGTAATGCAGCATGCCCGGGCCCACACCAGCGCCCGCCGCGGCGTTGCCCGCCACGCAGTTGCTGGAGGTGACATACGGGTAGGTGCCGTGGTCCACGTCGAGCAGCGTGCCCTGCGCGCCTTCGAACAGCAGGTTGGCGCCGTCGCGGTGAGCGTCGTTGAGTTCGCGCGAGACGTCGGCCATCATGGGCTTGAGCAGTTCGGCGTGGCGCATGCTTTCGGCATAGACGGTGTCGAAATCAATGGCCGGGGCGTTGAGGAAGGTGGTCAGCACGTGGTTGTGCAGGGCCAGCAGCACGCGCAGCTTGGCGGCAAAACGCTCGGGGTGCTTGAGGTCTTGCACGCGCAGGGCGCGGCGGGCAATCTTGTCCTCGTAGGCCGGGCCGATGCCGCGCCCGGTGGTGCCGATCTTTTCGCTGCCACCCTCTTCGCGGGCGGTTTCACGGGCCACGTCCAGGGCCACGTGAAACGGCAGGATCAGGGGGCAGGCCTCGCTGATGCGCAGGCGCGAACGCACCTCGACGCCCGCCTTTTCCAGCCCGGCGATTTCCTCGAACAGCTTGGCCGCCGACAACACCACGCCGTTGCCGATGTAGCACTTGACGCCGGGGCGCATGATGCCGCTGGGAATCAGGTGAAGCGCGGTTTTCACGCCGTTGATCACCAGCGTGTGGCCCGCGTTGTGGCCACCCTGGAACCGCACCACGCCCTGCGCGCTTTCGGTCAGCCAGTCCACCAGCTTGCCCTTGCCCTCGTCGCCCCACTGGGTGCCGACCACCACCACGTTCCGACCTGCTGTCTTTTTCATCTCGTGCATTCTCAGATTGCTTTCACGACCCACCGGCCGGACACTTCGACCAGTTCACGGTCGCAGTGAAATTCGTCCACTTCGCTCTCATGGCCGGGCAGCACACAAACGACAGTCTCGCCGTCCTTGCGCAAGGCCGAGATGGCCCCGCGCAGCGCCGTGGCTTCGCCCCAGGGCGCGCGAACGGCCGCCCGCAGCGGG
>JBGSNW010000247.1:0-2237 GCA_041739435.1 Burkholderiaceae bacterium | reverse complement strand
CACGCCGCCGCCGATCTGGGCTGCCGCATCGGCCGGGTCCAGCGCCACCGGCCCGGAGTGCATCCCCACCCGGATGGCCAAGCCCAAGGCATTGTCGGCAAAAACATGCTGGAGGACTTGCGCGGCCTCACACGCCAGCCGAGCGTGGCCTTCGAGCGCCCGGGGCACGCCAAACAGCACCATGATGCCGTCGCCCAGCGTGCGCAGCACCGTGCCGCCGTAGCGTTCGACCACGGCGCACATCTGTTGAACCGCGGGGCGAAGCTGCTCCATGGCTTGTTCGGCGTCGAGCCCGGCCACGTGTTCGGTGGAGCTGACCACATCGGCAAACAACACGGTGGCCACCTTGATCTCGCCCCATGTCGCCACGGGTGTTGACGCACTGGCGTGAGCGGTATCCAGCCGGGCGCCACATTGACCGCAAAACCGGTTGGTCACCGGGTTCAGGGTCAGGCAGGACGAGCAACGCATGCGACCAAGGTTATCGGATTACCAGCGCGTCGGCAGCTTCTTGAGCAGTGTGATGCGCTTGACGCCCTGCATGATGTAGCCGCCTTTTTCCAGGTCTTTGAGCAGGCGGCTGACCATCTCGCGGGACGCGCCGACGCGACTGGCAATTTCCTGGTGGGTCAGGCCGCGCAGTTCCACGGACGCGCCTTCGGCCGCAACACCCGCCAGGCTTTCGAGGGCCACGACAAGCCGACCGTACACGTCCAGCAGCGCCATGCCGCGGGCGGTTTCAGTGGCCATGCGGGCGCGACGGATGACCCGCGTGATGAGTTCGAAGGCAAACCCCGGCTCGGTCCGCAGGTGTTCACGCATCTGCTCGCCACTGACGACGGCGCACACCGTGGGCTCCAGCGTGACGATCGATGCCGACCGTGGCCCGCCGTCCAGCGACATTTCGCCAAAGTAGTCGCCCGCGGCGATGGTGCTGTAGGTGATTTCAAGGCCATCTTCGTCGGTGGAGCAGGCCTTGACGCGGCCTTGCAGCACCAGGTAGACGCTGTCGCTTGTTTCGCCTTCGTTGATGAGAATCACCTGCTTGCGGTAACTGCGCAGCACGCCCCGCGCGGCCAGGGTGCGCAGCTCGAGTTTGAGCACGGCGTAGGGGTCGGCACCCCCCAACGGGGTGCGCGAAGGCGGATTCATGGAGCGGAATCTAGCACGCCAACCCGCGCTGCGCCTGACGATTTGCCGCGTTGCGCGCAACGGCGTGCCGACGTCGGCCGGGCGTTGAAGTCTTTGGCATCAATGTGTGGGTGGTGGCTCCAGCGGTGGCAGCACCGCCAGCTGGTACACCAGATCACGCACGCCGTTGGAGCCGGTTTTGCTGCACAGGTTGCGCACATGGGTGCGCACGGTGGAAGCGGCCACGCCGAGTTCGACGGCGATTTCGGGCATGGTGTGGCCACGGCACAGCGCGGCCAGCACGGTCTGTTCGGTCAGCGTCAGCCGGTGGCTGCGCGCAAACAGGCTGAGCATGGGGTTGGCACACAGGTTGGTGCGCACGAAATACAGGGTGTAGAGCGGCTCGGCTGTCCCAGGCGGGCCGCCAAAGGGCACCACGACCAGATCCAGCGGGTGGTCTTCGCACACCAGACTGACCAGGCTGCGGCGGCCCGCAGCGGCCTGGGCCAGGGCGTCGTCCAGTTGGGTCTGGACTTGCGGATTGTGAGCGGCACGAAGGGTGGGGACTTCACCCTGCAGCGATTGGGCCAGCACGCGGGCTTCGTCCAGTTCGGCGCGTGCGGCGCGGTTGATGTATTCAATCCGGCCACTGCGCGCAATGATCACCACCCCCAGCGCCAGCTCGTCCATCAACATGGACAGCATGGCCGGATCGGCCACGGCCAATGCCGCGGGATCGTTCTCGGCGCTGAGTCCCGCCAGCAAGGCGGGGGTTGAGAGTGGATTCATGAACGGACCGTCTTCTGGAACAGATGGTCCAATGCTAACAGGCGTACATGCCGCTATAAGACAAAAAAATAAGGTTTTTTGGTGACATATTCACCAAAAGGGCGACCGGAGCCTTTGGCGACCTGCGGTCAGGGGGTGTCGGCGTCGATCTCGGCCAGCGTCGCTTCCATGACCTGCGGGCAAAACGCCAGGGCCATGTGGGCCACGCCGGGCACGAACCGGTTGTCGGCCCCGGGCAGGGTGGCGGTGGACGCCGGGAACACGATGTTGTCGCAGTTGCTGTGCCAGCAGGTGAAGCGGGCGGCACGCGCCGGGGG
>JBGSNW010000227.1:0-2999 GCA_041739435.1 Burkholderiaceae bacterium | reverse complement strand
CCGCGTGCCGCATCTGGCCTTCCAGCCCGGCGCCATGAGCAGCGTGCCGGTGCTGCCCATGAGCGAGGTCGTAACGGCCTACTACCTGCGCCTGCGCGTGGCCGACGAAGCCGGCGTGCTGGCCCGCGTCACGGGCATCCTGGCCGACGTGGGCATCAGCATCGATGCCATGCTCCAGCGCGAGGCCGACGAGGTCAGCGGCGACAGCAGTGATGTCGCCCCCTCGACCGATCTCATCATCCTGACCCACGACACCCGCGAAGGCACCATGAACGACGCCATCGCGCGGATGCAGGCACTGCCCACCGTGCTGGCGCCCATCACCCGCATCCGCAAGGAAGAGCTGAACTAGGTGGTTGGCGCGCGTTGGTGGCAGACCCCATGACCCGACCCCCATTGCAGGAGATGCGCCGTGCCCACCGTTGTGGCCGCCCTCACGCTGGCGGCGCTGCTCAAGATGGCCCACGTCGGGATGCCGCGCTGGCACCTGGCGTTCTGGTTCGCGGTGCTGGTCACACTGGCGCTGGGAGGCCAGCTGGGCTGGGGGCAGACCATGGCCAACGGGATGGGCAGTTTTTTCGCGGCCTGGCTGTATTTCGAGCTGCTCGAACGCACCGACAACCGCATCGACCGCGTGCTGCACTGGCTCATCCTGATCGGCGGATACCTGCTGCTGCTGGGCTCGCGGTTCTGGATCGACATTCAAATCTACGGCATCAGCCTGTGACTTTCCCAAGGAACTGAACGTGTTGTACCTTTCCACGCGCGGCCATCCCGAGCGCCGCGCTTTCTGTGAAATCCTGCTCGAAGGCCTGGCGCCCGACGGCGGGCTGTACCTGCCCGAGCGCTACCCGCGGGTGGATGCCGCCACGCTGGCACGCTGGCGCACCGTGTTCAACGGCGGCGCAGCGGGCGGTTATGCGGCGCTGGCGTTCGAGATCCTGTCGCTGTACATCGACGACATCCCAGCGGCCGATCTGCGGGCGCTGTGCGCCAGAACCTACACCGAGGCCGTGTTTGGCACGGCGGCCATCGTTCCGCTGAAGCCACTCGAAAGCCCTTCCTCAGGCTCAGGGCAGGCCGGGTTTTATCTGGAAGCCCTGTCCAACGGCCCCACACTGGCCTTCAAGGACATGGCCATGCAACTGCTGGGCAATCTGTTCGAGTACGAACTGGCGCGCCGCGGCGAACAACTCAACATCCTGGGCGCCACCAGCGGCGACACCGGCAGCGCCGCCGAATACGCCATGCGCGGCAAGCAGGGCGTGCGCGTCTTCATGCTCAGCCCGCATGGCCGCATGAGCCCGTTCCAGCAGGCGCAGATGTTCAGCCTGATGGACGACAACATCCACAACATCGCCATCGAAGGCGTGTTCGACGACTGCCAGGACATCGTCAAGAACGTCAGCAACGACCTGGCGTTCAAGCGCAAGTACAAGATCGGCACGGTCAACTCGATCAACTGGGCGCGGCTGCTGGCGCAGGTGGTTTACTACTTCGCGGGTTATTTTCAAGCGACTGAACAGGCCCCCACGCTCCCCGCTGCGCCTGGTTCGCTGCCCCCCGAGGGGGCTGATTCGCCTTGGGGCGGCCCGGCGGCGAATCCTCAACTTCCGAAGGTGAATTTCACGGTGCCCAGCGGCAACTTCGGCAACGTCTGCGCCGGTCATGTGGCGCGCATGATGGGGCTGCCCATCGCGCAGCTGGTGGTGGCCACCAACGAGAACGACGTGCTTGACGAGTTCTTTCGCACCGGGGTGTACCGTGTGCGCGCCAGCGCCGATACCCACGAAACCTCCAGCCCGTCGATGGACATCTCCAAGGCCAGCAACTTCGAGCGCTTCGTGTTTGACCTGCTGGGCCGCGACGGCGCCCGGGTCCAGGCCCTGTTCGGCGACGCGCTGAGCCGGACTGGCCGGTTCGACCTCGGCGCCGACCCGGCGTTTGCCCAGGCCGCCACCCGATACGGCTTCGTCAGCGGCAAGAGCACACACGCCGACCGGCTGACCACCATCCGCGACACGTTCCTGCGTTTTGGCGTGATGATCGACACCCACACCGCCGACGGTGTCAAGGTGGCGCGCGAGCACCAGCAGCCCGGTGTGCCGATGATCGTGCTGGAAACGGCGCTGCCCATCAAGTTCGCCGAGACCATCGTCGAGGCGCTGGGTCGCCAGCCGGAACGGCCGGCCCGGTTCGAAGGCATCGAAGCCTTGCCCAGGCGCGTGCAGGTGATGCCCGCCGACACCCGGGCCGTGCAGGCCCATGTGGCCGGTATTTGTGATAAAAAAGGCCTGTAGCCCCCGTCAACTGGAAATAGTTTGCTACTTTGGTGGTAGCAATCCTCAACCTGGACATCGCGCATGAAAGTTGTTGGTTTCGCCGGATATTCCGGCTCGGGCAAGACCACGCTGGTCGAGCGACTGATCCCCGCGCTCAAGTTCCGGGGCCTGCGGGTGTCGGTGGTCAAACACGCGCACCACAAGTTTGACATCGACCATCCCGGCAAGGACACCCACCGCCATCGCGAGGCCGGTGCCTTTGAGGTGGTGGTGGCGTCCGACCGCCGGCTGGCCCTGATGCGCGAGTTCGAGCAGCCCGCCCGCCTGACCGTGCACCACCTGCTGGCCGAGCTGTACGAGGGGGTGGACTGGGTGCTGGTCGAAGGCTTCAAGGACAGCGACCTGCTCAAGATCGAAGTCTGGCGGGCCTCGGCCAACCATCCGGCGCGTTATCCGGACGACGATTTCATCGTGGCCATCGCCACCGATTCGCCCGACGTCCTGCCCGAGCCCACCCTGCGCCCGGTGCTGGATTTGAACAACCCGGACGCCGTGGCCGCCTGGCTGACCGACAATCACGAACGCTTCGAATACAACCCCGAACTGTACCTAGCCGCCAAGCCATGACCGTGCCCGCCACCCTGTCTTCACCGCCTGCGCCGTCGCGGCGGCCACCGCTGATGACGCTGGACGACGCGCGGGCCCAGTTGCTGGCGC
>JBGSNW010000226.1:0-4107 GCA_041739435.1 Burkholderiaceae bacterium | reverse complement strand
GAGTGCCCAATAGCAGTTTGTCGGGGACAATAATCCCCGGACTGTTTGGCCCGATTAACAAAGTTTCGGTGGCCTCTGCTTTTCTGACTAAGCGCACCCCGCGACGGGCGAGGCGCTCACCTTCACCTGTGCAGCCCCGTTTTGATGATTTTCATCATTTTATGAGTCAAATTGGCCTTTAGCCCCCGTCAAATGGTCATGTCTAGCTATTGATTAGATAGTATTCGACCACGACCACGACCGCGTGGCTTGGGCCTGGCACCGGCCTGCGGCGCCGAACCCGTGGCCGGCGTGCGCGGCTGACCCGCGCCACCAACCCCGTCAGTACACCTCGGGCACGATGATGTCGCCGGGAACGGGGTGGCGCACGTAGTCTTCGTGGCGCACGCGCTCGGGCAGCGCGATCGGCGGATGCTCGGTTTCGGTGTAGTCCATCTGCCGCAGCAGATGGTGAATGCAGTTCAGGCGTGCCTTTTTCTTGTCCACGGCCTGCACCACCCACCAGGGCGCCTCGGGAATGTGGGTGCGTTCGAGCATCACTTCCTTGGCCTTGGTGTAGGCCTCCCAGCGGCGGCGCGACTCCAGGTCCATGGGGCTGAGCTTCCACTGCTTGAGCGGGTCGTGGATGCGCCCCAGGAAACGCAGGTGCTGCTCTTCGTCGGAGATCGAAAACCAGTACTTGATGAGCTGGATGCCCGAGCGCACCAGCATCTTCTCGAACTCGGGCACGCTGCGAAAGAACTCCTCGTACTGCGCGTCGGTGCAAAACCCCATGACACGCTCGACCCCGGCGCGGTTGTACCAGCTGCGGTCGAACAGCACGATCTCGCCCGCCCCGGGCAGGTGCGACACGTAACGCTGGAAATACCATTGCGTGCGCTCGCGCTCATTGGGCGCGGGCAGCGCCGCCACGCGGCAGATGCGCGGGTTCAGCCGCTGCGTGATGCGCTTGATCACGCCCCCCTTGCCGGCCGCATCGCGACCCTCAAAAATGATCA
Organism: Burkholderiaceae bacterium; assembly: GCA_041739435.1. Lineage (GTDB taxonomy): Bacteria > Pseudomonadota > Gammaproteobacteria > Burkholderiales > Burkholderiaceae_C > PHCI01. Next base: position 3,109 of record JBGSNW010000226.1, on the reverse strand, counting down.
CCACCTTGTGGCCGGTGGCCACCACCCAGTCCTGCAGCTTCACCAGTTCGCCCTGCAGGCGGAACAGTTCGCGAAAATACCGCCGACGGGCCTCGCGGTCCTGCGTGGTGAAGTCGGGCGAGGCGTCGCCGGTCAGCTCGGCCACGGTGCGGTCTTCCAGCTCCATTTCGAGTTCTTCGTCGTAGCTGTCGATCAGATCACGGTGGATCCGGCGCATCAATTCGTCGTCACTGGCACTCAAGCGGGCTCCTTCGGGTCCGGCAAGCGCCGGGATTCCGCACGGTACAGGGTTTGTGTGGCAGTCTGATGACAGGACTCCAAGGTTGAGGTTTTTTCGGGCGTGCCCGGGCAACGCGCCAAAATGCCACCGGCGTAAGGCGGGTGTAGCCCCACAGTGGCAAACTGGCACACTTTCCCATCCCTTCCAGGAGACATTCCCATGAGCCGTGAAGTTGTTGTGGTCAGCGGTGTGCGCACCGCCATCGGTACGTTTGGCGGCAGCCTCAAGGACGTTCCTCCCATCGATCTGGCCGCGCAGGTGGTGCGCGAATCGCTGTCGCGCGCGGGCGTGGCCGGCGCCGACGTCGGCCATGTGGTGTTCGGCCACGTGGTCAACACCGAGCCGCGCGACATGTACCTCTCGCGCGTGGCGGCCATCCAGGGCGGCTGCGCCGAGGGCACGCCCGCATTCAACGTCAACCGGCTGTGCGGCTCGGGCCTGCAGGCCATCATTTCGGCCAGCCAGGCCATCCTGCTGGGCGACACTGACATCGCCATCGGCGGCGGTGCCGAGAACATGAGCCGCGCCCCCTACGCCAGCCTGGCCACGCGTTTTGGCGCCCGCATGGGCGACACCAAGATGGTCGACATGATGGTCGGCGCGCTGCACGACCCGTTTCACACCATCCACATGGGCGTGACGGCCGAGAACATTGCCGCCAAGTGGGGCATCAGCCGCGAAGACCAGGACCGGCTGGCCGTGGAAAGCCACAACCGCGCCGAGCGCGCCACGCAGTCGGGCCGCTTCAAGGACCAGATCGTCCCCGTTGTGCTCAAAAGCCGCAAGGGCGACGTGGCCTGGGCCACCGACGAACATTTCCGCCCCGGCGCCACGCTGGAAGACCTGGGCAAGCTCAAGCCGGTGTTCCTCAAGGAAAACGGCACCGTCACCGCGGGCAACGCCTCGGGCATCAACGACGCGGCGGCGGCCGTGGTGCTGATGGAAGCCGGCACCGCCCGCTCGCGCGGCTTGAAGCCCATAGCGCGCCTCGTGGCCTACGCCCATGCCGGCGTGGACCCGAAGTACATGGGCATCGGCCCGGTGCCGGCGACAAAAAAGGCGCTTGAAAGAGCCGGCCTCACCGTCAATGACCTCGACGTGATCGAGGCCAACGAAGCCTTTGCCGCGCAGGCCTGCGCCGTCACGCGCGACCTGGGCCTGGACCCGGCCAAGGTCAACCCCAACGGTTCGGGCATTTCGCTGGGCCATCCGATCGGCGCCACCGGCGCGCTGATCACGGTCAAGGCGCTGTACGAACTGCAGCGCATCGGCGGGCGCTATGCGCTGGTGACGATGTGCATCGGCGGCGGGCAAGGCATCGCCGCGATTTTCGAGCGGGTCTGAAAACCCTGACTTCCGGTGCGAAAGCACCGGAAAACAATCATTTCAATAGCGCAACAAGTCCATTTGACGGGGGCTTGTGGCGCTTTTTATCAAAAATTTTCGGTTTTGAAGCTCAAATCCCCAGCAGCTTCCTGGCTTCACCCAGCGTCTTGAGCGACTCGTCGTGTTTGCCCGCCTTGTGCAGTTTCTCCCCTTCGGCACGCAGCGTTTTCACCTGGGTCATGTCGGCGGCGGACAGCGTGGGGTTGGTCTTCAGCTTCGCGTCAATGGCTTTCATCTCGTTCGGACAGTTGTGGGCCAGGGCCAGGGTGGACGCGGCCAACAGTGCCGCGGCGATCAAGAGTTTCATGACTCGCTCCAGAGAGTGTCAGAAAATGCTGACGCGCTGATGGTAGGCAGCACCGGCACTGGCGGGAAGGGACCGCCCCGAGTTTTTTGTAAGCGCCGGCAACCCCTCTGCCCGCGTACTTGGTAGGGTTATTCAACGCGCTGGTAACGCAGCAACCGGCCTTTGTAGGGGCCTTCGCCCGCGGGCAGGGCGGTGACACGCTCGCTGGTGGCCACAAAACCCAGCACCGCCATGTGCCGGGTGAACGCCGGGCGGTTGCCGCGGTCCGGGTCCACGATGATCACCCGGGCGGTGGGCGTGGCGTGCAAGCCGATGAAGTTCGCCAGCAATGCGGGTTGCGCGGGCTCGTACAGCACGTCACTGCCCACCAGCAGATCGAAACGGCCCAACGCGGGGTTGTCGCCCGCCCAGTCGGCCACCGCGTAGGGCAAGGCAGCCAGTTGGTTCAGCCGCAGGTTTTCGGCCAGAAAGGCACCGGCCAGCGGGTGACAGTCGCTGGCCGTGATGTCGCCGTGGTGGCGTTGCACCACCAGGCTGGCCAAGGCCAGGCCGCAGCCCATTTCGAGCACGCGCAGGCCGGTGAAATCGGTGCGCGACATCGCATCGGCCAACACCTTCCCCGATGGCCAGACCAGCCCGAACAACGGCCACGACGCCGATGAAATGCCGGCGCGCTCGGCCTCGCCGTCCGGGTCCCAGAACTGCTGGCGGTCCAGCAGTGTGCGAACCTCCATCCGCACGCCGCCGACCTCCAGCGGCCCGACCCGAACGCGGTAACCGGTTGCACAACGGGACATGGAGGCACTTTCCGTGCGCGGGGCGCACCGGCCGCGCGGAGGGCGGCCCTAGGGGGTTGGGCAAACGTTCAGATCGAACGAGCACAACACATGTCTAACCGCGTGGTGCAGGGGCGAAGAGGCCACGGACACGCTACCACAAACGTAGCGGCCGCATCCTTCAGCGGATGACGCGCCGCAAGTGCGGCGTGCAGGGCATGAGGTTCAGACGCCGTCGCGCACCACCATCACGGCCACGGACGACTGCGAGACCACGCGCTGGGCCACGCTGCCCAGCAGTAGTTTCTCCAGTCCGCGGCGGCCGTGCGAGCCCATGACGATCAGGTCGGCCCCGGTGTC
>JBGSNW010000205.1:0-1627 GCA_041739435.1 Burkholderiaceae bacterium | reverse complement strand
CGCTGCCGCGCTGCTCGTTGGCGCGGGCCTGGGCCTGGCGCAGTGCTTCTTCCAGGTCGGGCAAGGCGCCGGCCTGTTCTTCCACCTGGGCCGACAGCGTTTCGGCCTGCTCGACGGCGTGCACCGCCTGCGTGGCCAGCGCCTCGGTCTGCTCCAGCGCGTCGGTCTTGCGCGCCGCCCACTGCGCGGTTTGCTCCTTGAGCTGAACCAGCCGCTGCTCGACGCGCTGGCGCCCCTCCACCACGAATCGGATTTCGGCTTCCAGCCGCCCCACTTCGGCACTGGCCTCGTAAAGCAGGCCCTGCGCCTGGTTGACGTGGTCGCCGGCCGCGTAATGCGCCTGCCGGATGGTTTCCAGATCGGCCTCGATGTGGCGCAGGTCGGCCACGCGGGATTCGAGGTCGTTCACGGCTTTTTCGGCATCGGCCTTGATCCGGGCCTGATCGGCTTCGCTCTCGGAGCGCTTCAGGTACCACAGCTGGTGCTGCTTGAGCGTCACGTCGCCTTGCAGCGTGTTGTACTTTTGCGCGACCTCGGCCTGTTTTTCGAGTTTTTCGAGGTTGGCGTTGAGTTCGCGCAGGATGTCCTCGACACGGGTGAGGTTCTCGCGGGTGTCGCTCAGGCGGTTTTCGGTTTCGCGGCGGCGCTCCTTGTATTTGGACACGCCCGCGGCCTCTTCCAGGAACAGGCGCAGCTCTTCGGGCTTGGACTCGATGATGCGGCTGATGGTGCCCTGGCCGATGATGGCGTAGGCGCGCGGGCCCAGGCCGGTGCCGAGGAACACGTCCTGCACGTCGCGCCGGCGCACCGGCTGGTTGTTGATGTAGTAACTGCTGGTGCCGTCGCGCGTGAGCACGCGCTTGACCGCAATTTCGGCAAACTGCGCCCATTGGCCCCCGGCCCGGTGGTCGGCGTTGTCAAACACCAGTTCCACGCTGGAGCGGCTGGCGGCCTTGCGCGAGGTGGTGCCGTTGAAGATGACGTCCTGCATGGACTCGCCCCGCAGCTCGCTGGCGCGGGATTCGCCCAACACCCAGCGCACCGCGTCCATGATGTTGGACTTGCCGCAACCGTTGGGGCCCACCACGCCCACCAGTTGACCCGGCAGCAGGAAGTTGGTCGGTTCGGCAAACGATTTGAAGCCGGACAGCTTGATGGAATTGAGACGCACGGCAGGCCCTGTAGGCTGCTCCAAATAAGCAGCTAACTTATTGATTTATTTGAATATTATCGCGCCCTCCGGCCGTTTCCTGGCGGCCCTGGAGCGCGAATGTGTCGCGCAATGTTACCCGAGCAGCCCCGGGCCGGGCCAGGGCTCGCCGGCCCGGCCGGTGGCCAGCAAAAACCGCCGGACGGACACGCGCCATTCCTGAACGGCCGTTGAGGCGCGGCCGGTGCGGCACGTTGATCCCGGATAATTCGCGCCATGAATCCCCTGTTGTCCCGCCTTCAGCCGTATCCGTTCGAGCGGCTGCGCCAGTTGTTTGCCGATGTCACCCCCAACCCCCAATACCGGCCTATCAGCCTGGGCATCGGCGAGCCGCGCCACGCCACGCCCCAGCTCATCAAGGATGCGCTGACCGGCAACCTGGGCGGGCTGGCGGTGTACCCGGCCACTGCGGGCGAG
>JBGSNW010000175.1:0-4082 GCA_041739435.1 Burkholderiaceae bacterium | reverse complement strand
CGGCAAGAACACGACCATCCCGACCAAGTTCGCGCAGACCTTCTCGACCGCCGACGACAACCAGCCGGCCGTGACCATCAAGGTGTTCCAGGGCGAGCGTGACCTGGCCTCGGGCAACAAGCTGCTGGGCGAGTTCAACCTTGAGGGCATCCCGCCCGCGCCGCGCGGCACGCCGCAGATCGAAGTGTCGTTCGACATCGACGCCAACGGCATCCTGCACGTGGGCGCCAAGGACAAGGGCACCGGCAAGGAAAACAAGATCACCATCAAGGCCAACTCGGGCTTGTCCGAGGAGGAAATCCAGAAAATGGTGAAAGACGCCGAGCTGAACGCCGCCGACGACAAGAAGAAGCTTGACGTCGTGCAGGCGCGCAACCAGGCCGATGCCATGGTGCACAGCGTCAAGAAAAGCCTGGCCGAATACGGCGACAAGCTCGACGCCGGCGAAAAGGAAAAAATCGAGGCAGCGATCAAGGACGTGGAAGACGCCATCAAGGGCGAGAACAAGGACGACATCGAAGCCAAGAACAACGCCCTGATGACGGCCAGCCAGAAGCTGGGCGAGAAGATGTACGCCGACCAGCAGGCCAAGGAAGCGGCACAGGCCGCCTCGGCCGGTGAATCGGCGGACACGCAGACGGCGTCGTCCAAGCCGTCGGACGACGACAATGTGGTCGACGCCGAGGTGAAGGAAGTCAAGAAGGGCTGACAATGGCGGCGCACTGCGCCGTTCAGTACCGCCGCGTCTGAACGATTCCGCATGGAGTCTTCAACGCGGCGTTTTGCGTGAAACAGGCTGACGGATCAACATGGCAAAACGAGACTATTACGAGACCCTCGGCGTTCCCAAGAACGCCAGCGAAGAGGAAATCAAGAAAGCCTATCGCAAGCTCGCGATGAAGCACCACCCGGACCGCAACCAGGGTGATGCCGCCAAAGCGGCCGAGGCTAAATTCAAGGAAGCCAAGGAAGCCTACGAAATGTTGTCGGACGCGCAAAAGCGCGCCGCCTACGACCAATACGGCCACGCCGGCGTCGACCCCAACATGCGCGGGCCCGGCGGGCCGGGCGCGGAAGGCTTCGGCGGCTTCTCGGACGCTTTTGGCGACATCTTCGGCGACATCTTCGGTGGCCAGCGCGGCGCTGGTGGCGGGCGCGGCGGCAAACAGGTCTTTCGCGGCAGCGACCTCAGCTACGCGATGGAAATCTCGCTGGAGGAAGCCGCCCACGGCAAGGAAGCACAAATCCGCATCCCGACCTGGGACGCCTGCGAAACCTGTCACGGCACGGGCGCCAAACCCGGCACCCAGGCCAAGACCTGCAGCACCTGCAACGGCGCGGGTGCCGTGCAGATGCGCCAGGGCTTTTTCAGCGTGCAACAGACCTGCCCGACCTGCCGGGGCAGCGGCAAATTCATCACCGACCCCTGCAACAGCTGCCACGGGCAGGGCAAGGTCAAGAAGAACAAGACGCTCGAGGTGAAGATTCCCGCCGGCATCGACGACGGCATGCGCATCCGCAGCGCAGGCAACGGCGAGCCCGGTACCAACGGTGGCCCGCCGGGCGACCTGTTCATCGAGATCCGGCTCAAGAAACACGACATTTTCGAACGCGATGGCGACGACCTGCATTGCCAGGTGCCAATCAGCTTCACCACGGCGGCCCTGGGCGGCGAAATCGAAGTGCCCACGCTGGCCGGCAAAGCCGCCATCGACATCCCCGAAGGCACGCAGGCGGGCAAGCAGTTCCGGCTGCGCGGCAAGGGTGTCAAGGGTGTGCGCTCCAGTTATCCCGGCGACCTGTACTGCCACATCAGCGTGGAAACCCCCGTCAAACTGACCGAACACCAGCGCAAGCTGCTCAAGGAATTTGACGATTCGATCCGCAAGGGCGGCGTCAAACACTCCCCGAGCGAAGGGGGCTGGACCGAAAAGCTGAAAAGCTTTTTCAACTGACGCAATCGCAACCGTTGCCCCTCAACGCCACGACACCGTCACCGGATCGTGGCGTTTTGTTTGGGGCGCGCGCTACCATGGACCCTGCCCACCACATCACCGCACACGGTCAACACATGCGCGTCAACATCACCTTCCTCGGCGGCACGGGCACGGTCACCGGCTCCAAATACCTGGTCGAACATGACGGCCACCGGCTGCTCGTGGACTGCGGCCTGTTCCAGGGCTACAAGCTGCTGCGGCTGCGCAACTGGAACCCGTTGCCCGTGGTGCCGGGCCAGATCCACGCCGTGATACTGACCCACGCCCACCTGGACCACAGCGGCTACGTCCCGCTGCTGGCGCGCGAAGGGTTTCATGGGCACGTCTGGGCCACACCGGCCACGCGCGACCTGTGTGGCATCCTCTGGCCCGACAGCGGGCACATTCAGGAAGAAGACGCCGCGTTTGCCAATCGCCATGGCATCTCGAAGCACAAACCCGCACTGCCCCTGTACACCAAGGCCGAGGCGATTGCGGCCCTCAAGCTGCTTCGCGCAGCGCGCTTTGGCACACCGTTCGAACCCATCAGGGGCTGGAAAGCCAGTTTTTCAGAAGCCGGCCATATCCTTGGCGCGGCCAGTCTGCTGCTGGAGGTGGGCGGGCGTCGCATCCTGTTCTCGGGTGATCTCGGCCGCCCCGACGACCTCATCATGAAGCCGCCCGCGCCGCCGCCCGCGGCGGATGTGGTGCTGATCGAATCCACCTACGGCGATCGCGTCCACCCCCGGGAAGACCTGTTGGGCGAACTGGGGCCGGCGCTGCAGCGCGTGGCCGCGCGCGGCGGTGTCGCCGTCATTCCGGTTTTTGCCGTGGGGCGGGCCCAGGCGGTGTTGCATGCCATCGCACGGCTCAAGGCGACGCAAGCCATTCCCAAGGCGCTGCCCGTGTTTCTCGACAGCCCCATGGCCGTGCACACCACGGGGCTGTTCGAGCACCACCCCGACGGCTACCGGTTGACCCCCCAGGAAGCCGCGGACATGTCTCACGCGGCCGCAATGGTGGAAACGCCGGAACAATCCAAGGCCATTGCCAAACGCCACGGTCCGATGGTGATCCTGTCGGCCAGCGGCATGGCGACCGGTGGCCGGGTGCTGCACCATCTGGCCCTGTACGCGGGCGACCACCGCAACATGATCATTCTCACGGGCTATCAGGCGCCGGGCACGCGGGGCGCCACCTTGTCCAGCGGAGCGCGCAGCGTGCGCATTCACGGTCAGGACGTGGCGGTGAACGCCGAAGTGGTGCAGCTCGAATCGGCATCGGCCCATGCCGACAGCAATCAGTTGCTGGACTGGCTGCGCGCCATGCCGGGCACACCTCGGCAGGTGTACGTGGTCCATGGCGAGATGGGCGCCTCCGACGAATTGCGCAAGCGCATCGAGCACGAACTGAAATGGCCGGCGATGACGCCGGAGCACGGCGCCACCCGGTCCGTCTGAACTCACGACAACACGGTGGCGGGCCGGGCTTCGCCACCGCGGTCCAGGCGCCGGGTTCGGCTCAGCAGGAACAGGACGATGGCCAGATTCAGCAGGTTCCAGCCAATGCCATTGACGAACGCGGCCTGGTACGAGCCGGTCAGGTCGAACACCTTGCCCGACAGCCAGCCCCCGAGCGCCATGCCCAGCATGGTGGCCATGATGACCGCCCCCACGCGCGAACCCGCCTCGGCCGGCGAAAAATACTCCCGCACGATGATGGCGTAGGACGGCACGATGCCGCCCTGAAAAAGCCCGAACAGCGCCGCGATCACATACAGCGACACCAGCCCGTCAAAGGGCAGGAACAGGACCAGGGCCACCGTCTGCAAAAACGACCCGAACAAGAGCGTTCGCAATCCACCGATGCGGTCACAAATCGCACCCGAAATCAGGCGGCTCACGATGCCGCAGGCCAGCATCAGCGACAGCATTTCCGCGCCACGCGCCGCACCAAAGCCCAGGTCGGTACAGTACGCCACGATGTGCACCTGCGGCATCGACATGGCCACTCAGCAGGCCACGCCGGCCACACACAGCAGCGCCTGCGCCCGGCCCACCGGCAACCCAACCGGCTGGTCGGCAGAACCGGCGTGGCCCCGCACCA
>JBGSNW010000124.1:0-2652 GCA_041739435.1 Burkholderiaceae bacterium | reverse complement strand
TGAAGCGCGGCGCGATAAACGCAGCGTCGGAAGCGCGATATTAAGGTGTGGCGGGCATTTGCAGACTGCAAAACATAATTGTTGACTACAAAACACCCGCCCGGGTGACCTGGGCTACCAGTTCCGGATCACCAGTTCGCCAGTCGTTTTTCTGTCTCTGGCCTTAGCCACTGAATAAGCGATGTCTATCCGGTCCATGGACAGACCGTTAAAGGCCTGCCTCATCTCTGGGATGTCGTTCACCGAGATCACCATGCGGCCCTTGATCGTTCGGGCCAGCTCAGCCAAGCGGTCGTACTGCTCCAGGCCGAACTCCACGCCGTACCCTTGCGTCGACCAATAGGGCGGGTCACAGTAGAACAACGTCCCTGGGCGGTCGTACTTGGCCACGCACACAGCCCAGTCCAGATGCTCGATATAGGTGCTGGCCAGCCGCAGATGGGCGGCCGACAGGTCCTCCTCGAGGCGCAGCAGATTCAGCCTGGGTGGGGCCGTCGCGGCCGTGCCGAAGGTCTGGCCAGTCACCTTGCCACCGAAGGCCTGTTTCTGGAGGTAGAAGAACCGGGCAGCCCTCTGGATGTCCGTCAGCGTCTCGCTCGGCGTGCTCTGCAGCCACTTGAAGATCTGCCGACTGGTCAAGCTCCACTTGAACTGGCGGACGAACTCCTCAAGGTGGTGGCGCACCACCCGATAGAGGTTCACCACATCTCCGTTGACATCGTTCAGCACCTCGGCCCTGGCCGGCGCCTTGGCGAAATACAGGGCCGCCGCGCCACAGAAGGGCTCCACGTAGCAGGTGTGCTCCGTGAACAGTGGCAGGATGTGTTTGACCAGGCGGCGTTTTCCGCCGATCCAAGGCACCAGTGGCGCCGCTTTCATTTCACTCATTTTGCAAGCTTCTTTTTCCATGGAAAAACTCTGATAGGCTTGGCCCGCCTGTCGACAGGTGACGGGTCTTGCCGACTTGCAGCTCACTCTGCATGTTCGGGGCTTGGCCAGGTGCTCCAACACCGAACCAGGTCGCCCGTCTTTTTTGTGCCCGCTACACCTCTGCAGATACATAGGGCAGGTTTGGCGCTGCTCCCTCCACGAGCCCATCGCGGACGAATACTCGGTCGCCAACGCTGGCCTGGCCACGCGCCTGCAGCCGACCGCCGCCGGGCAGCTCGACCGTTACCACGCTCCCCGTAGCATCCAGCACCGTCCCCACCTGGAGCGTTCGCACTGGCAGCAGCTCTAAAAATTCTCTGTATGGATTACGCAACATGGGTCTCGACTCCGATGGTTTGGCGCATCACGGGGCTCGACCATTCAAGCGACAGCTTGCGAACGATGCCCACCCGTGCGGCATCTTTGCCCATGTAGCGGATGAACTTCCCCGGCAAAATCAGGCCCGTCTCGGCAAGCGCCTGCAGCTTCAAGCTGACATGCACCTGCCGACCGGCGTCCGACAGCACGGTGGTGCCTCGCTGTCGGTGCGCATCTGCGTGCGTGATGAGCGGATGCGCCACCTGCGGCGCCACCAGCTCACCCGCCGTACCGGCCCGCGTCACAGGCCCGAAGACGCCGGCACCAACCCCACCCACGAAGACTCGGTTATAGGCAGGCTTCTCAACCCATTCCGTGGTTTCGACCGAAGCCACGTCTGCCGGCAACTCAATGTCGGGCGTCACGCCACCCCACGTCCAGGGCGCGGCCGGATAGCGCGGCAATATGCGCAGCATTTCCGCCGTGGGGTGCGGCTGCACATAGCCCCCAGCGGCCTGGGCAATGTCGTTGATGGCGTCCATATAAGTCCCTTGGAACGACCAGGCCCCCGCAGGAACGGGCCAGTCGGTCAGACCCCAATCAATCGCCCAGCCGATGGGCGCGCCATTGATCGTCAACACGTCGGCCATGAGCTGTTGCGCGGTACGCTCGGCATTGGCGCCAAAGGACATGACGGGGGCATACGGCGCCGCCAGAATTGCGGCCTTGCCACGCCCGCTGATACGGATTCGCGTGTGGCCAAAGGACTCGTCGCGCCCGATCTTGCCAACCAACAGCCGATACGCAACGCCGTTGATCGTCGCCTCCAACTCCACCGGTTCAGCGGCCACCGGCTGCACATACGGCAGGCTGTCCTTGCGCAACGTGGCGCTGAAAGACCAAGTCCAAGACTCCGCGTCCAAGTCCATTGAAAACGAGTAGGCCGCCAGCTCCACACCACCCACGGTGCGCAGCCCGATATTGTTGATGACCATATAAAACCTCCGAATCGGCACCACAATCACCGCGCCAGATGGCGGCCCAACCGGCGCCCAAAGACCACAGCGGAAGATGTATTCCGCCGGATGAGCCGAAAAAGGCTCAAAAAAAACAAAATCCCCCGCCGTGGCCGGGTCATAGCAGGGCGGCGCAATCGGCTCTGGCGGGCGCACGTAGCGGCCCGGCCGTGGCGCCCAAGCACGCTCAAAAGCGGCTGCGCGATAAACAGCCACTGGCCGACCAGCACGCAGGCGGCCACCCTGCGTCCACGCATGCACAGGGCGGGCCTCCTGAAAACGAGAGCTGCTTGACGCGCGCCGACGCCCGCCGTCCTGGTGCCGCGCCCCCAACTGCATGCTGGCCGCCACCCCGTGCGCAAAATCCGAAACCGACCCCACCCACGTG
>JBGSNW010000086.1:0-1547 GCA_041739435.1 Burkholderiaceae bacterium | reverse complement strand
TCGCCAGCCGGCGCAGGCCACCAATGCGCCGCGCGCCATCGAGCTGCACCCGAAACCGCCGCCCCAGCCCGGCGGCCACCAACGCCCCCAGCGCCACGCCCAGCACCTGCCAGCTGATCCACGAGGACAGCGGGTTGCCGTCTTCCACCAGCGGCCCCAGGTAGACGTTGGCCTGCGTGGCCGCTGGCGCCACAACCAGCCCCAGCCAAGCCACCAGACGCGTGGTGGCGCCCGTGGCCCCCAGGCCGTGGCCGGTCAGCACAAAAGTCAGCAGCAACACCAGCCCCAACGCAATACCGGCCCCCAACGGTGGCCAGAACGGCGCGATGCGGGGAAGGTGAGGCGGCAGTGCCGCGACGCTTTGTTGCGCTCTGTCCGACATGGTTCAAATCTCCAAGAGAGGTTCTTGTTGCAGGGTATACCCCTGCGTTCGGCAAGTCCAACCCGGAACACAAACCCGGCGCATCCAGGCCAACCACCGCCGCCGTGCGCCAGCCCGCCAACCGCCGCGGCCGCGATAATTGGCGCATCCCACCCACGCCCGCCCCACCGGCGCGCCAACGTACCATGCGCATCTGGAAAAACCCCATCTCGGTCGAAGCCCTGACCGCCATCCACGCAGACACCGCCGTGCAGCACCTGGGCATTGAATTTCTGGAGGTCGGCGACGACTTCATCCGCGCCCGCGTGCCGGTGAACACCCGCACCCGCCAGCCCTACGGCCTGCTGCACGGCGGCGTGAGCGTGGTGCTGGCCGAAACCCTGGGTTCGTGCGGTGCGGCCTACGCCAACCCGCCGGGCCACCGCGCCGTGGGCCTGGACATCAACGCCAACCATCTGAAAGGCGCCACCCAGGGCTGGGTCACCGGCATCGCCCGTCCGGTGCACATCGGCCGCACCACGCAGGTGTGGCAGATCGACCTGACCAACGACGCCGGCGAGCTGACCTGCGTGTCGCGCATCACCATGGCGGTGCTGGCACCAAAATAATGGTCAAATTGGCCTTGAGCCCCCGTCAAATGGTCATAGTTTGCTATTGATTGAATACTAAAAAGCATCTCACTCCCGCCCCCGCCCCCGTTTACACTTGCCCGGCGGCACGCGCGCACCCCACTCCACAGCCATGCAGGGCCAACTCTTTTCCCACGACTTCCTGACGCGCGGCGTGCTTGAAACGCCGCCCCATCAGGCGCTGGACGACACCACGCTGGCCACCTTCAAAGGCACGCTGCAGGCCATCTTCAGCGGCCTGGACGCCCACGCCACCCTGAACGAGGCGCAGACCGAAGCCGTGGTCATCCAGAAAGTGCTGCTGGCCCTGGGTTGGGGCGACGACACCCTGCCGCAGGTCAACCTCTCGGGCAAACGCCGTGAAGACGTGCCCGACATGCTGCTGTTTGCCTCGGCACAGGCCAAGGCCACCGCGCTGCCCCTGAAAGACGACCAGCGCTACCGCCACGGCCTGGCCATTCTGGAGGCCAAGCGCTGGCTGCGCCCGCTGGACCGTGGCGACGCCGCCGACGCCCACGACCCCGACGCCCCGTCCT
>JBGSNW010000191.1:0-2813 GCA_041739435.1 Burkholderiaceae bacterium | reverse complement strand
TTGGCGCGCCGGTCCAGCAGATTCCATGCTGGCACGGACCACAACAGAGTCCACCTCAGATGCCGGATATACGACTGCAGGCGATTCCCCAACAGCCAAAACATCAATCAGTTTCTTGCCCTTGTGGGGGAGTCCATATATGCTTGGGTTACGTATGCGAATGGCGCCTCAAACAATGCTGCTTCGTCCATCGACATGTCGCAACCGAAGTCCACTACCCAGCGATTTTGCGGTCGCCGCGTTACGTCGAGCCCGTTGGCCCATGGTCGCACAACGAGCGCGTTTGATTTGCCATGAGGGTTGGGTAGGCGCAACCATTCCTCGGCAATCTCGCGAGAGATGTCAAAGGGCCCATTTTTTTGCGTGCCAATATATGAAGCGTCAATATTGGAGGCCAGTCGTTGAACGTGGCTTATCCCTTGGGACCCGTGCAAGTCTGAAGAGATGGAATCCACTTCGATTCCATTGAGCAAGGGTTGCTGCGCAGCATGTCCAAATGCCACCAGCGACACGCGCACCGCCGCGCCTTCGTTGACCCAGCCTTCGTCGCTCCAGGCTTCGTAGATGCGCGTGGTTTTGGTTATGGCATCGAGCACCTTGCGGTTTGCGCCGCCCCGGATGGAGTTGGTGGCCACCAGCCCCGCGGCGCCCAGGCCGTTGGTTTCAATGGCCGTGCGGGCTTTTTCGAACCAGTAGCAGACCAGATCGGCCCCGCCGGGCACGCGGCCTGCGTACACCTTGCGCAAGGCAAAAGTGTAGTTTTCGCCAAGTTCGCGAATCATTTTGCGATCACCCAGAAACGGCGGGTTGCCAATGACCACGCTGGCGCGGGGCCAGGGGGCTTCGGTGGCGGTGAGGGGTGCGGGCGGCGCGGATGGCGGGGGCGATTTTAAAAAGCGCAGCGCATGAGCCCCCGGCGTCCGCGCCGCCTGCGCCCCGGAGGTGGCGCGCTGGGGCCCTTCGACCCCTTCGACAGTGCTCAGGACAGGAGGCTCAGGACGAACGGAGGTGGGCTCAGGCCCTTCGACCCCTTCGACAGTGCTCAGGACAGGAGGCTCAGGGTGAACGGAGGTGGGCTTGGGGTGAACGGGTGTTGGCGCCCACTGCAGCAGGGCGTCGCGGCATTCGATGTGGTCCAGCGGCTCCAGCACCGGGTTGGTCTTGAAGTCGTAGCCGTGGGCCATGCGCCATTGCAGTTCGCCGATCCAGACCGTGACGCGGGCCAGTTCGGCGGCGTATTCGTTGAGTTCGATGCCCAGCACGTTGTGCGGGCCGGTGACGAGGTCGGCTTCGCGGTCGAGGCCGAGGGTGGCGGCGTCGAGCACGCGGTAGTCGCGCAGGTCTTGCAGCCAGCGCACGAAGTCGGCCTGGGCGGCTTTGTGGTGTTTGTCGTTTTTACGAACACTTTTGGCCATTAGCCCCCGTAGATTGGTCTTTATAAGCTCCCATTTGTGCAGCAATGGGCGGCTGAGAACGGGCTCGATGATGCGCAGGATGGTGGCCGGGTCGGTGTAGTGGGCGCCGAGCTGGCTGCGTTTGGCGGGGTCGAGGCCGCGTTCGAACAGGGTGCCGAAGATGGACACGTCGATGGCCGACCAGTTGAGCGCGGCGGCGTTGCGCAGCTCGGTCATGTCCAGGATGGAGAGGGTGGGGATCTGGATGGTTTTGAACAGGCCGCCGTTGAACCAGGGGATGTCGTCGTTGCCGTAAAGGCCGCCGTCGCGCATGGCGGTGAACAGGTTGCCCAGGCCGGTGGCGAGTTTGTCGCTGGTGAGCCGGCGGTTGTTGACCAGCCCTTCAAACATGCGGTCGGGCAGCAGGCCCACGTCCTCGGCAAAAAAGCAGAACAGGCACTGGGTGAGGAAGTGGGCCACTTCGTCGGCGTCGGCGCCGCGCTTGCGCAGGCCTTCGGCCAGGGTGGCGAAGCTGCGGGCGGCTTCCTCGGTGATGTCGCGGCTGGTCTTGCGGGGGCGAAAACTCTCGGGGTCGGTCCAGAGGCGGCGCAGCAGGGCCTGCTTTTCGGGCTGGGCCAGCTCGTGCAGGAGCACGGTGTGGGTTTCGGACGGGTGGCCGTTGAACTGGGTGTGGATGCGGATGGTGAGGCGGTCGCACACCACCAGCAGCGGCGGGTTGGCCAGGGCCAGGCTGTAGCCGAGCAGTTGTTTGAGGGCGGCGTCGAGGTTTCTGCCGGGGGCCTTGTTCTCCCAGGCGAAGTGGTGGCGCTTGAACACGTCGGCATAGCCGCGCGCCTCGCCCAGCACCAGGGTGTCCTGCTCGAACAGGTAGTCGCCGGTGCTGCCGGGCGTGGGCACGCCCAGCAGCGCGCACAGGTCCATGAAGTGCGCCTGCGCGCCCTGGCGTTCGTTGAGTTCGTACCCGGGGCCGCCGGGGCCCCATTGGGCGATGAATTGCTGGGGGGTCATGGGGGTGGGGGGCTCAGTAGCCTCGAAGGAGCATGTCCAGTGCGGTGTCGATGGCCAGCGCGTGGGCGGCGGCGGTGGCCACGGGTTCGCGCAGTTCCTGGAGCCGGAACACGGCGATGCCCAGCGGGTGCAGGTGCAGCGGCTGCCCCAACACGTGGACGGCGGGGTTGAATCGCTCGGTCATGCCGGGGAACGCGTCGGCTTGCGCCAGCGGCACGCAGACCCGTTCCGTGAACCGGTAGAGCAGGTCGCTCTGGATTTCAAGCACGAAAGGGAAGTCGGCGCGGTCTTGCGCAATCGGGTTGGGGTAAATGTCGAACCGCGCCACGGGTCAGAGGCCTTGCCCACCGTCGCGCCAGCGCCGCACCCGCTGCGAGTAGGGCTCGCGCT
>JBGSNW010000062.1:0-3469 GCA_041739435.1 Burkholderiaceae bacterium | reverse complement strand
CCCCCGGTGGCGGGCCTGCCCGAAGTGGCGGCGGGTGGGCAGGGCGGCCTGCTCGATGTGATCACCGACGCCGACTTCGCCCGCAACCGCACCCTCTACTTCTGCTTTTCAGAACCCGCGCAGGTGGGCAACGGCAACAGCAACAGCACCGCCCTGGCCCGCGCCGAGCTGTCGCAGGACACCACCCGGCTCAGCGCCGTGTTGGTGATCTTCAGCCAGAAGCCCAAGGTGGCCAGCACCAGCCATTTTGGCTGCCGCATCGTCCAGGGGCAGCGCGACGGCAAACCCGACGGCACGCTCTTCCTCACCCTGGGCGACCGCTACTCGCGCATGGCCGACGCGCAAACCCTGGACAACCACCACGGCAAAGTGGTGCGCGTTGCCAAGGACGGCCGCGTGCCTGCGGACAACCCGTTTGTCGGCAAAACCGGTGCGCTGCCCGAAATCTGGAGCTACGGCCACCGCAACCTGCAAGGCGCCACACTCGGGTCCGACGGCACGTTGTGGACACACGAACACGGACCGCAGGGCGGCGACGAAATCAACCGCCCGCAACCGGGCCGCAACTTTGGGTGGCCTGTCATCACCCATGGCGAAAACTACGGCGGCGGCAAGATCGGCGCCGGCATCACCGCCAGGGCGGGCATGGAACAGCCGCTGCATTACTGGGTGCCGTCGATCGCGCCGTCGGGCATGGCCTTTTTGACTAGCGATCGCTATGGCCCGGCCTGGAAGGGCAACCTGTTCGTGGGCTCGCTCAAGTTTCAGTACCTCAACCGCATCGAACTGGCCGCTGACGGCAAGGTGCTGCGTGAACACAAGCTGCTGACCGAACTGGGCCAGCGCGTGCGCGACGTGCGCCAGGGCCCCGACGGCTGGCTTTATGTGCTGACCGACAGCGGCAATGGGCGGCTGGTGCGGGTGGCGTTGGGCCACTGAACGGTTTCGCCTTCAAACGTATCACCGCGTTGGTTCGCCTTGCCGTGCTACAGCACTGTCTGCGGCTCCCGCCTTGTCCTGCGCTTGAATGCAAAACCGTATGAGGTGCGCGGTGCGTGGCGCCACGCCACGCACCATGGGTCGGCCCGGGCGACATCGATTCCGGCCGTGTGGATGCCAGCCAGATGGCCACGCAAGGCCGCTGGAGGCTTGGAGCTCATTGCTGGCCGTACTTGACCTTGGCATCCTGCACGCAAGCGTCCTTGGTCGGGCCGGCCAGCACGTCGCACTTTTCCTTGGCCACGGCATAAGCGGCTTCTCGCTCATTGGCCGATGCGTCCTTGCGGGCTTCGTTGCCAGCCTTTTGGGCCTCGGCATTGGCGTCGCGGGTCTTGCCGGCGGCGGTGGCGTTGGCATCAGTGGTTACTTCAGACACCTTGGCGCTGGCTTCGGCGGCCACACGATCACTTTTGGCTTGCTTGCGGCACACATCCTTGGGGTTACCGGCCAGGTCGTCGCACTTTTCCTTGGCGATGTCGTAGGCGGTCGATGCCTTGGTCATGCGCACGTCGTAGCTGTGAGCCGTGCTGGGTTTGTAGCTGGCTTCCAGTTCCGCCATGGCGACCTTGTGGTGGCCCTTGGCTTGTGCCATGCAGATGTCTTTGGTGTTACCGGCCATCGGCTTGCAGGCCGCCTTGTCCGCGGTGTACTGCGTGGCAATGGCAGTCTTGTGCACGTTGTAATCGGCCTTGCTCAGCGGGGTGTCGGCAGCGTTGGCAGCGCCTGCCAGGAAGACGAGCGAAGCGGCCAGGGTGAGTTTGAATGAAGTCATGTGTTTTCCTTGGGGTGGCTGTTGTCGGGGTTTTTTGGCGGGGTGGGGGTGGGGGTGGGGCGTCAGATGCCGCGCTGTGTTAGCGGAGTCTCGGCCCATGCCAAGGGTTGCGTCACTTGCAGCAGGTCGGCGAGGTCGTCGGCGTGTTGTTCTTCGACCGCCAGAATCGACTCTATAAGCCGACGCGTGGTTGGGTCCTGGTCGGCCAGGTAATGGATGAACTCGCGGTAGCTGTCGATGGCGATGCGCTCGGCCACGAGGTTCGCGTGGATCATCTCGGGAAGCGATGCGCCCTCCAGGTATTCGGCGTGGCTGCGGCCCGGCAGGCTGGCGGGCGAAAAATCGGGCTCACCACCCAGTTGCACAATGCGCTCGGCCAGTTGGTCGGCGTGGCTCTGCTCTTCGTTGGAATGGGCCAGGAATTCGGTGGCCACGGTCTGTGAATGGATGCCGCGCGCCATGAAATGGTGCCGCCGGTAGCGCAGCACGCAGATCAGTTCGGTTGCCAGCGCGTCGTTCAGGCGCTGCAGCACCACGGGGCGGTCTGCCGTGTAGCCGACCGTGACGGCGCCGGACTCGACGTCCTGGCGGGCGCGTGCCCGCAGCGCTGCGACATTGAGTGTGGCCTGTTGATTTTTCATAAAGTCCTTTCAGGGAATGACCAAGCATTGCAGCGGGGCTGGGCAGCGTCTGTGCGGTCACACACACTGCGACTCCGGTTGTGGAAAGCGCCGATGAATGCTATGTAATAAATAGCTTTATCGTAATATTTGACGGGGGATTAATGCCATTTCAAATTGAAAATATGCGACGACCCCGTGAGGGTGATCCGGCTTTGCACGGCCCGCGTCTGGCGCAAAACGCAGGGCGGCGGATTCACCGCGATTTCGAGCCGTTGGGCTTGGCCTTGCCGTAAGGCCTGTCCAACCACGCAAGATCGCCCACTTTCGGCATGGCGGACAGGGTGCGGGTCATGGCCTCGCGTTCCTGGATCAGCAGTCGCATGCGCCCGTCGCCGCGCCAGTCCGACGTGATGGTGAACGGGTGAGGCGCCGCTTTGCCGCCGAAGTGCACCAACCCAAACTGGCCGCGCTGGTGCCGGCCCCAGTGCCCTTTGATCTGTACCGCCACGTCCAGCGCCTGGCGATGCCGGTGGTAGTTCACCCCCGTGATTTCGCCCACCGCGCAACGACTCGGGTCGGCCTTGCCCCGCCGCATGGCGATGGTCGACGCCACGCCCGCCGTCAGCAACAGCACCGCGGCCCAGGCCAGCGGCTGGCGCCAGTCGCTGCGGTCCATGCGTTCCAGCAAGTGGAATGCCCGCGGCAGGGACAGCGCCGCCAGCACGCCGACGGTGATGCCCAGCCACTGGCGCAGCCGGTACATCGTGTCCAGCCTGATCCAGACCCGGTGGATGCGGTTCATCCTGATCCCCCTCCTGTGCGGTGCATGCCGCCGACCCTCGGCCCGGACAATCAGGCCGCTTGGCCCGCATGTTGGCCGGGTTGTGCGAGGCGTTCTGTTCGGTACCGCACGGGTCCGCCAATTCGGTGGCGCTGTGGCACACTTTCTGGCCACCCCCGAAGCGCGCCAACCGCCCCATCGATGACCGCCGCCGCCCGCGTCCAGCCCGAAGCCTTCTTCACCCCCGGTGAGTGGGCGCGGCTGTCACTCCGCTCGCGCTGGCGGGGACTGGCG
>JBGSNW010000061.1:0-9130 GCA_041739435.1 Burkholderiaceae bacterium | reverse complement strand
GTGTCAGCCGGGCGGCCACGGCCGCGGCGCTGCCACCCGATGAGCCGCCGGGAATGCGCGTGGTGTCCCAGGGGTTGTGCACGGGCTTGAAGGCGGAGTTTTCGTTGGACGAACCCATTGCAAACTCGTCGCAATTGAGTTTTCCAAGGCAAACAACGCCTGATCCCCCGAGTTTGCTTGTAACAGCGCTATTAAAAGATGACTTGTAGCCAGCCAGCATTTTCGAGCCGGCGGTGCTGGGAAAGTCGGTGGTGACGAAGATGTCCTTGTGCGCCATGGGCACGCCCAGCAGCGCGGCGGCATCGCCAGCGGCAATCCGGGCGTCGGCGGCGCGGGCCTGGGCCAGCGTCACCGCGTCGTCCGTGGCCACAAAGGCGCCCAGCGATTCGTGGGCCTTCATGCGGGCCAGAAAGTGCTGCGCGGTTTCGACCGCGGAGACGTCTTTCGCTTTCAGTTTCGCGGCGAGTTGCGCCACGGTCAGGTCATGCAAATCCGGGCTCATGGCGTTACTCCGCTGCCTCTGCAACTTGTGTGTTCATCGGGAAGTTCCGGGTGTCGGCGGCGCGATCGAATTCGCCGGATCGACCCCCGCAGGCGGGGCCTCTCGCGTTGCGTCTCATTCGATCACCCTGGGCACAAGAAACAGGCCACGCTCCACGGCCGGGGCGCTTTGCTGGTGGGCCTCGCGGCGGTTGGGTTCGCTGGCCACGTCGTCGCGCAGGCGCAGCGTGACGTCCTGGATGGTGGCCACGGGGTGGGCCAGTGGCTCGATGCCGGTGGTGTCCACGGCCCGCATGGCCTGCACGATGTCAAAAAAGCCGTTGAGCTGTGAGAGCAGGCGCTCGCTTTCGTCGGGGCGGAGTTCGAGCCGCGCCAGATTGGCAATTCGCGCGATGTCTTCGGGGGTCAGGGCCATGGCAAAAAAGCTGGGAGAAACCAGATGTAAAGGGGCCTGCCGGGGTGGGCAGCGCCGGGTTGCGCACAGGGGGATGGGGTATTATCCCGCCTTTGGTGCAACGGGCTGCGAATGGGTGGGATTTGCACCGAAACCCCCATAATTTGACCTGATAACAGCGCGATGGACGGACGAAGCGCCGTTCATGTCCGAGAGGATTTCTGATGTTTGGAACATTCCGTCGGTACTTCTCCACCGACCTGGCCATTGACCTGGGCACGGCCAACACCCTCATTTTCGTGCGCGACAAGGGCATTGTGCTGGACGAGCCGTCGGTGGTGGCCATTCGCCACGAAGGCGGCCCGCAGGGCAAGAAAACCATTCAGGCCGTGGGCCGCGAAGCCAAGGCCATGCTGGGCAAGGTGCCTGGCAACATCGAGGCCATCCGCCCGATGAAGGACGGCGTGATTGCCGACTTCACCGTCACCGAGCAGATGCTCAAGCAGTTCATCAAGATGGTGCACCCGCGCGGCGTGTTCAAGCCCAGCCCCCGGATCATCATCTGCGTGCCCTGCGGCTCCACCCAGGTCGAGCGACGCGCCATCCGTGAATCGGCGCTGGGCGCCGGCGCCAGCGAGGTGTACCTGATCGAGGAACCCATGGCCGCGGCCATCGGCGCAGGGCTGCCCGTGAGCGAAGCCAGCGGCTCGATGGTGGTGGACATTGGCGGCGGCACCACCGAGGTGGGCGTGATCTCGCTGGGCGGCATGGTCTACAAGGGCAGTGTGCGTGTCGGGGGCGACCGCTTTGACGACGCCATCATCAACTACATTCGCCGCAATTACGGCATGCTGATCGGCGAGCCCACGGCCGAAGCCATCAAAAAGCAGATCGGCTCCGCCTTCCCGGGGTCGGAGGTGAAAGAAATGGAAGTCCGTGGCCGCAACCTGTCGGAAGGCGTGCCGCGCAGCTTCACCATCTCGAGCAACGAAATCCTTGAGGCGCTGACCGATCCGCTGAACAACATCGTGTCCGCCGTCAAGAACGCACTGGAACAGACCCCCCCCGAATTGGGCGCCGACATTGCCGATCGCGGCATGATGCTCACCGGTGGTGGCGCGCTGCTGCGCGACCTCGACCGCCTGCTGGCCGAAGAAACCGGCCTGCCCGTGCTGGTGGCCGAAGACCCACTGACCTGTGTGGTGCGCGGTTGTGGCATTGCGCTGGAGCGCATGGAACGCCTGGGGTCCATTTTCACGAGCGAGTGACGCCCATGATGGCTGCGGTTGCCACCCCGGTGAGCGGTCGCGGCGAGCGGGTGTCCATGCCATAGCCCGATGCCATTAGGTACTCTTGACCGGACGCCGCCGCCCTTCTTCAGGCAGGGGCCGTCGGCGCTTTCCAAGCTGGTTTTTTTCAGCGCGCTGGCACTGTTCCTGATGGTGGCCGACGCGCGGCTGGGCGTCACCCGGCCGCTTCGGACCGCCGTCGCCGCGGTGTTGTATCCGTTGCAGTGGTTGGTGCTCCAACCGGTGCGCGCGGTGCGTGAGGGCGCTGGGTATTTCACCGCGTTGAGCGAGGCCCAGCGCGACCAGCAACTGGCTCGTGCCCAACTCGTGCTGCAGGCCCAGCGGGCCAATCAGGTGGAGTTTCTGCAGCAGGAAAACGACCGGTTGCGCGCGCTTCTGGGGCTGCGGACGCGCGTTGCCACACCGGTACAAACCGCGCAGGTCCTGTACGACGCGGCCGATCCCTACACCCGAAAGATCGTGATTGACCGGGGCATGACGCACGGGGTGCAGCCCGGATCGCCCGTGATCGACGAGTCCGGGGTGCTGGGGCAGGTCACCCGCGTGCACGCGATGGTGAGCGAGGTCACTTTGCTGACGGATCGCGATCAGCCCACGCCCGTGCTCAACATCCGGACCGGCGCGCGCAGCGTGGCCTACGGCGACCCGTCGTCGTATGAGGGTTCGCTGGAGTTGCGTTTCATGGCGGGCAATGCCGATGTGCAGGCCGGGGACCTGCTGTCCACCAGCGGAGTGGACGGTGTTTACCCACCGGGGCTACCCGTGGCCCGGGTGGAGCGCGTTGAGCGCCGGGCCGATTCCGCGTTCGCGCGCATCCATTGTGTCCCGCTGGCACGGGTGAATGCTGTGGTGCACGTGATGGTGCTCGGCCCGATCGACGACCAGCTTCCGCCACAACCCGCGGCGGCTGCCTCGGCGCCGCCCCCCCGCAAAGGCAGCCGGAGATGAAAATTCGTGGTCAATGGCCAGGCTCGGGGGCGCGCCCATGATCATGCGTCCGGGCCAGCAATTGTTGCTGCCCGCCAATCCACTGTTCATCTGGGGCAGTCTGCTGGCGGGGCTGGTGGGCAACATCGTGCTCAACATTGGCGTGGCCGGGCGTTCGCCCTGGGCGCCGGACCTGCTGGTGCTGGTGCTGGCTTTCTGGAGCGTGCATCAGCCGTTGCGGGTGGGTATCGGGGTTGCCTTCATGTTCGGAATTTTCATGGATGTGCATCAGGCGGCGCTGCTGGGCCAGCACGCACTCAGCTATACCGCGTTGAGTTTCCTGGCCATATCAATCCATCGACGCCTGCTCTGGTTCAGCGTGCCTTCGCAAGCCCTGCAGGTGTTGCCGTTGTTTCTGATCACCCATGCCCTGGAGTTGATGACGCGCATGTTGGGAGGGGGCGCTTTCCCGGGGTGGCTGATCTTGCTGGCGCCGGTGCTCGAGGCCACACTGTGGCCCATGGTGAGCATTCTGCTGCTGGCGCCGCAACGCCGCGCCCCCGACCCTGACGAAAACAGACCGCTGTGACCGAAATCCGCAACATTGAAGCCGACCTTTCGCGCTTTCGCGTGCGCGTGCTGGTGGCGAGCATTGTCATCGTGCTGGCATTTGTGTTGCTGGCGTCGCGGCTGGTGTACCTGCAGGTGGTGCGGCACGAAGACCTGAGCGAACAGGCCGAGAGCAACCGTACAGCCGTGGTGCCGGTGGTGCCCAATCGTGGCCTGATCCTGGACCGCAACGGCATTGTGCTGGCGTCCAACTATTCGGCCTACACGCTGGAGATCACGCCATCCCGGGCCGGCCCGCTGGACGAAGTCATCGATGCCTTGTCCCAGGTGGTGGACATCCAGCCGCGCGACCGGCGCCGTTTCAAGAAGCTGCTGGACGAGTCACGCAATTTTGAATCCCTGCCGATCCGGACCCGACTGTCCGACGAAGAGGTGGCCCGGTTTGCAGCCCAGCATTACCGATTTCCTGGCGTGGACATCAAGGCCCGGCTGTTTCGCAGCTACCCCCATGGTGAACTGGCCAGCCATGTCATCGGCTACATCGGGCGCATCAATCAGAGCGAAAAGGAGCGCATCGACGACTCCGAAGACGCCGCCAACTACCGTGGTACCGAATACATCGGCAAGCTGGGCGTGGAACAGAGTTTCGAGGCGCAACTGCACGGAGTCACCGGGGTTGAAGAGATGGAAACCTCGGCGGGCGGGCGGGCGGTGCGACGGCTGGCCAACAGCCCGGCCACCCCGGGCGACACGGTGCAACTGGCCATCGACATCAAGCTGCAAAAACTGGTTGAAGACCTGTTCGGTGACCGGCGTGGTGCGTTGGTGGCGCTGGACCCCCAAAACGGCCAGGTGCTGACGTTCGTGAGCAAGCCCACATTCGACCCCAACCTGTTCGTGGACGGCATCGACCAGGAGAACTGGCAGGCGCTGAACGAGTCGCTCGACAAGCCGCTGCTCAACCGGGCACTGCGCGGCACCTACCCGCCGGGCTCCACTTACAAACCCTTCATGGCAATGGCGGCGTTGCAGCTGGGCAAACGCTCGCCGTCGGTGGTCATCAATGACGCGGGCTCCTGGACTTTTGGCGGCCATGTGTTCCGCAGCCACGGCGATCATGGCCTGGGGCCGGTGGACATGTACAAAAGCATCGTCAAATCGAGCAACATCTATTACTACTCGCTGGCCAATGAGCTGGGGGTGGATGCCATGCACGACTTCATGAAACCGCTCGGTTTCGGCCAGATTACCGGCATCGACATCCAGGGCGAGGTGCGCGGCGTGTTGCCCAGCACCGAATGGAAACGCAACGCCTACAAAAAACCCGAACAGAAGAAATGGTACGCAGGCGAGACCATTTCCCTGGGCATCGGGCAGGGCTACAACACCTTCACCATGCTGCAGCTGGCGCAGGCCACCGCGATCCTGGCCAACAATGGCATCAAGCACAAGCCGCAGCTGGTGATTGCCACGCAGGACGCCGCGACGCGGATGCTCACGCCCATTGCGCCCGGTCCGGGCGAAGACCTGGGGTTCAAACCCGAGAACGTGGCGGTGGTTCGCCGTGCGCTGGTGGGTGTGACACAAGAGGGCACTTCGGCCGGTGTGTTTGCGGGCGCTGGCTATCTTTCGGGCGGCAAGACCGGCACGGCACAGGCGGTCACCATCGGCCAGAAAGACAAGTACAACGCCGCGAAGATGGAAGAACATCAACGCGATCACGCCTTGTACATGGCGTTCGCACCCGCCGACAATCCGAGGATCGCGCTGGCGGTTGTGGTGGAAAACGCCGGCTTTGGCGCGGCACACGCTGCGCCCATTGCGCGCCGCGTGTTCGACTACTGGCTGATGGGCCAGTACCCGAGCGAAGAGGATCTTGCCGCCGTCCGCAAGGGACTGGCCCCGGCACCGATCGGCAAACCACGCCGCGCTGCCGACATGCCGTGGCCGCCTGGTGGGGCCGTGACGGTTCCGGCGAGTCAGCTGCCGTGAGGCGTGTCGGGCAGCGGGCCCGTCACTTCAAACCCATGCAATTGGCGTAGAAGGTCACGGTGGCCGGCCAGTCGCTGAAGATGCCCAGGATGCCCACCTGCCGGGCCAGCACGTCGAGCACGCGCAGCGCGTCGCCTTCGCGCGTGACGGCCGAGTCGAAGGTCTGGTAATAAAAACCGTTGTTGCCGTCGGCCAGGATGCCCGATCGCTCCAGTGTCCAGGTGATGATGTCCAGCCCCGCGGCCTTGGCATCCCTGGCGTAGCCGGACGGAACGATGTTGCCACTGCCGTCGGCGGCAAGCAGCGCAAAGATCGGCGGCGCCACGATGTTGATGCCCTGCGCCTTGTAGCCCGCGAGTTCGCCAAACGTGGGCAGATCGGCCACCGTGTTGGCGTCGTCCAGGAAGACGGCCTGGCGCCCGAACTGCGGCTCGTTGCGCACCCAATACAGCACGTCGTCCTTGTTGAACGACTGCGCCCACACCCGGCGGGGTGGCACGTTGGCCTGCTTGTATTCGTCGATCATTTTCTGCGCGTAGGCCTCCTGCGTGAAGCCGTTGAACGGCATGGCGACCGCGGGGCTCTTGAGCTCGGGCGTCATCTTCACGCCCAGCTGTTTGAACAGCGCAATACTTTCCTTGTGGCTGAGCAGGGTGCCGCTGCTCGGGCCTGAATACAGGTCGGTGCGCCAGTTGGCCGTGCCACCCAGGAATTCAGCCACGGTTCTGGCGCGGGGGTTGAATGCATCCATCTTGCCGCGCAGGGTCTTGAACTCGGCCAGGGTGATGTCCGAGGTGCGGCATTCGGCGTTGGCCGGGCTGACAAAATTGCCGTTGCCGTCAAACACCGCCGGAGTGAACGGCTGCGTGCACTTGGCGGCCAGCGGGGTGGCCAGGATGTTGGTGGTGGTGTGCAGGTCGTTTTGCGCGTGGCGGCACACCAGCTCCTTGTCCTGGGTGAAGGTCACGTCGCACTCGACGATGCCCGCCCCCATGCGGGCCGCCGCCTCGTAGGATTCTTGGGTGTGTTCGGGGAACTGCATTGCGGCGCCGCGGTGCCCGATGGAGAAGTCGGTGCGCACAAACGAAGACGATGCCCGCTGGGTGCAGGCCTGCAACCGGCGCTTGAGCGGGCTGTCCGTCATGTCGTTGACCAGAAAAAACGGACGCGGGCCCAGTTGCACGGAGGTGTCGCGTCCGTGGTCGCGGGCCCGGCCATGGTCATCGGCGCTGGCCAGCGTCGGCAGCAGACCGGTGAGGCCGGCCAAAAGAAGAGGAAGCAAGGTGTGGCGCATGAGGAACCTCCTGCAAAAAAGGGGTGAGGAAATTGGTTGCAATGCCAGCAGCATCCAAGGTGCTGCATGGCCCATGCTGCCCCTCACCCGTGACAGCCCCATGACGACGCTTCAGCGCAAGAACGCGTCATACCCCGTTTTCAGGATCAGCGCAAGCACCACCCAGATGAACACCGTGCGAACAAAACCCGCGCCGTGTTTGAGCGCCAGATGCGACCCCGCCACACTCCCCACCACATTGGCCACGGCGAGCGCCAGCGCGTAATGCCACCACACATGGCCTTTGAGGGCAAACAGAATCAGTGCCGCGAGGTTGGTGGCGACGTTGACCAGCTTGGCCGAGGCCGATGCGTTCAGGAAATCGTAGCCCAGCCACCGCACGAACAGGAACACCAGGAAACTGCCCGTGCCCGGTCCGAAAAAGCCGTCGTAAAACCCGACGAACAGACCCACGGCACCCGCTGCCCAGGCCTCGCGCCGCCCGTCAAAACGCGGGGCGTGGTCGCGCCCCAGTTGTTTTCGGGCCAGCGTGTAGCCCAGCACCGCCACGAGCACCAGCGGCAGCAGCTTGCGCAGGAAATCCGGTGAAATCACGGTGACCACCCAGGCGCCCGCGAATGCACCCACAAAGCCGGCCGCGGCAGAGGGCAGCAAGGCGTGCCAACGCAACTCGACGCGGCGGCTGTAGCGCCAGGTGGCCATGGCCGTACCCCACACGGAGGCACTTTTGTTGATGCCAAACAGCGTGGCGGGGTGCGTCGAAGGGAAGGTGGCAAACAGTGCCGGCACCAGGATCAGGCCGCCGCCGCCCACGATGGCGTCCACAAACCCCGCCAGCAGCGACGCGAGCGTGACAAGAATCAATTCCATGGCGGAATTGTCGCATTCTGATGGCTATCGTTAAGATAGCAAACTATCGCCATCCGACGGGGGCTGGGTGCCAAAATTGCTTGAAAAAACAAAGGCGCCGGACCGGCCGGCGCCTTGAAAGAAAAACAGCGTCTCGTATGGAAGCTTGATGGGAATGTTGTGGTTCTCTTGCAGTGTCTCCTCGGACCCTCGCCCTCTCGGGCGGCGTGGCCCGGTTGCGAGTGGCACGAATGTACAGCGCGCACTTTCCCGGTGCATTGGGGGTTTCCCTCCTGCGTGCGGGTGCACGGCAAGAGGGGGCCGGGCGTGATGGTGGGCCTCCGTCGGGCGTCAAAACCGTGCAAAAAAGCCTGTTTCGTGAATTAGTACCGCTTCCCGGGGTGCGACGTGGGTGAACGGGGCAGGTGGCACGGCTTGTGCAAATGGCCTTGTGTTGGGTCATTCTTCGAATACAACAGGATCACTATGCAGGTGAAACACGGGCGAGCGGCCTTGGCCGCGGGGTTGTTGTGGGCCGTTCAAGCGGCAGCGTGGTCACAGGCACCGCCGACCGACCCGGTTGCCGCGCCGCTGGCGGCCCCGCTGTTGCAACCAGGCCTGGTGGCCCAGGGTACCCTCAGCGGCGCCGATACCGCGTGGATGATGACGTCCGCCGCGCTTGTGCTGCTCATGACGCTGCCGGGCATTGCGCTGTTTTATGGCGGCATGGTGCGCAGAAAGAACGTGATCAACACCATGGCCAGCGTGGTGGCGATCGCGGCGCTGGTCAGCGTGTTGTGGTTTGCGCTGGGCTATTCCATCGCGTTCACACCGGGCAGCGGGTGGGGGGGCGGCAGCGGGCGGCTCTGGTTCGAGGGGCTTGACTACCTGAAAGAGTCCGGCAGGGTCGCGGTGAGCCACATCGCGCCCAACATCCCCGAATCGGTGTACGCCATGTTTCAGCTCACCTTTGCCATCATCACGGCCGCGCTGGTGGTGGGTTCGCTGGTCGAGCGCATGCGCTTTTCGGCCATGTTGTGGTTTGTGGCCTTCTGGTCGGTGCTGGTGTATGCGCCCGTCGCGCATTGGGTCTGGGAGCCCGGTGGCTGGCTCGCCGCGATGGGCGCGCTCGACTTCGCGGGCGGCTCGGTGGTGCACATCAATGCCGGTGTCTCCGGGCTGGTTTGCGCGATCTACCTCGGCCCGCGCCGCGGGTATGGCCGCGAGCCGTTCGAACCGTACAACCTGGGCCTCACGATGGTGGGTGCCGGGTTGTTGTGGGTCGGCTGGTTC
>JBGSNW010000187.1:0-1624 GCA_041739435.1 Burkholderiaceae bacterium | reverse complement strand
CAACGCTCCGGGCGGCGCCCCAAACCTCTCCCCTAGAATGGCCCGGCCATCCAACGCCACGCGCGGGTGCGCCGCCTGCGCGCGCGCCCGGGAAAGAACCACAACGTGCCTTTAAGCTGGAACGAAATCAAATCCCGCGCGCCAAGTTGCGTGCCATGCCCGAAGCCATGAAGCGGGTGCAGGCGGTCAAGGCCACACGGCTGGCCAGCAAGAGCCCGTCCACCCAGCGGTTGGCCGCCACGCCGACCCGTTTTCACGTCGAGAACATGCCCCAAACGCCCTACCTCGTGCTGCCCGAGGTGTCGTCCGAGCGTCGGGAATTCATCCCCCTGGGCGTCGAACCGCCCACAACGCTGTGCAGCAACCTGGTCAAACTCGCACCCGACGCCAGCCTGTTCCACTTCGGCATCCTCTCCAGCACCATGCACAACGCCTGGGTGCGGGCCACCTGTGGGCGCCTCAAGAGCGACTACCGCTACTCCAAAGACATCGTCTACAACAACTTCCCCTGGCCCGAACTGAATCCACTCTCCGAGCCGGATTTCAAGGAAAAAAAGGCCTTAGCCCCCGTCAGCAGGGCAAAGTTAGCTATTGAAACCGAAGCAAAAGAGGTGTTGGACGTGCGGGCCGGGTTTCAACAGGGGGCGCAGCCCGCGTCGCTGGCCGACCTGTACGACCCGCTGACCATGCCGCCCGAGCTGCTGCGCGCCCACCGCAGGCTCGACGCCGCCGTGGACGCCGCCTACGCGCTGAGCGGCGGCAAAAAAACCTACCCCTCCGACGCCGAGCGCGTGGCCTTTTTGTTCACGCTGTACCAAAAGTACACCAGCCTGTTGCCCGCGGCGCCAGCCCAACCCGGGCGCCGGGCGCGGGCCAGGGCGGGTTGAAGCGCAGTTGGCAGCGCAGAGGGTGGCGCGGTTCGGGGCACTGCCAGAGGTGGCAACGCGAATGAAAATTCTTGCCCAAATGATGTCAAATGCATAAAATGACATCATTGACATCGTTTTTGAAAGTGAAGCGCATGCCCGCCATCACCGTTCGCAATCTGCCCGACGAGGTGCACCGTGCCTTGCGCGTTCGGGCCGCCACGCACGGGCGCAGCACCGAGGCTGAAATCCGCAGCATCCTGGAAGCGGCCGTGAAGCCCGAGGGACGTGTCAAGCTGGGCACCCTGCTGGCCGACATTGGCCGCGAGCTGGGGCCGTTGGATCTGCAGACCGAGCGCGACCAGACGCCAGCCCAACCGTTGCGGTTTGAATGATCCTGCTCGACACCAATGTGATCTCGGAGCCCATGCGCACGGCCGACGGCCGTGTGGTGGCGTGGATCGACGCGCAGCCGCTGGAAACGCTTTACCTGGCCGCGATCACGGTGGCCGAGTTGCGTTTTGGCGTGGCAACCCTGCCCGGCGGAAAGCGCCGGGACGCGCTGCACGACCGGCTTGAGCAACAGGTGTTGCCGCTGTTCACGGGGCGCGTGCTGCCGTTCGATCTGGCGGCGTCGCAAGCCTTTGCCGACCTGATGGCGCGGGCGCGGTCGGCTGGTCGGGCAATCGGCACCACCGACGGCTATATCGCCGCCATCGCCAGTGCCAACGGATTCGCCGTGGCCACCCGCGACACCA
>JBGSNW010000041.1:0-21650 GCA_041739435.1 Burkholderiaceae bacterium | reverse complement strand
GTGCGCCCCGGCATCACGGGGCTGGCGCAGGCGCTGCTGCGCTCCGAAGGCAGCGAAGCCCAGCGACTGGCGCTGGACCTGCGCTACAGCCGCGAGGTGTCCGTCTGGCTCGACCTGAAGATCCTGTGGTGGACGCTGGGGCGGCTGTCCGGGCGGGGGGGCAACTGAGCGGGATGCGCGCGCTAGCGAAAGGGTCAGGGTGCACGGACGGCAATCGCCAACTCCTGGCTATAGCGTTGACCCTGCCTATAATTTGTCCTAGCGATCTTCACCTAACGAGCCAGCCAACGATTTCAGCCCCGTGAACCAAAGACAGAACGATGCCCTGATTGATCGCAGGCCCACCGGGTATAACGTGCATACTGGCGCTGACTTGCAGGCTATGTTGGGGGCGATGGGGCTTCAATCGGTGGAGCAATTGTTTGCAGACATCCCGGCGTCGGTTCGCCTGGGCCGTGAATTGGCTCTGCCACCGGCGCTGAGCGAGTGGGAGCTGATGCGCGACGTTCGCGCCATGGCTGTGCTTAACTGTACAACGCTCACGCATGCCAGCTTCCTAGGGGGCGGCGCCTATGAGCACTATATCCCGGCGGTGGTGGATGCCATCGTCTCGCGTGGCGAGTTTCTTACCGCCTACACGCCCTACCAACCCGAGATGAGCCAGGGCCTCTTGCAGGCCCTGTTCGAGTTTCAGGTCCTTGTGGGTCGGCTCCTGGGTCATGATTGCGTGAATTGCTCCGTTTACGACGGTGCCACCGCGTTGGCGGAGTCCTGTTGGATGATGTGCTCGGCGAGTGGCCGACGTCGCCTGGTCGTGACGCAGGCACTCTGGCCCCAGTATCGCGAAGTGCTGGACACCTACCTCGCTCCGCGTGGCGTCACGTTGAATTATGTCGGCCACGACCCGCTGACAGGCTTGCTGGACGTCGCGGCCGTCGCAACCCTTGTCGCGGCCGGTGATGTGGCGGGCGTTGTGCTCCAGAGCCCCAATGCCACGGGCGTGATCGAAGACGTGGCGTCCATCTCACAAGTTTGTAAACAGAACAACACTTTGCTGGCCGTCTGTGTGAACCCGCTGCTGTGCGGCTGGCTGGAAGCGCCGGGCAAGTTGGGTGCCGACATTGTGGTGTGCGAAGGCCAGCCCTTAGGCCTACCCTTGAGCGCTGGGGGGCCCTACATCGGTATCATTGCCTGCGCCAAGCCACTGGAGCGCTATCTGCCTGGCCGACTCGTGGGTCGTGTGCACGACCTCAACGGCAAGTTGGGCTACGCCCTTGTAAAGGAGGATCGCGAGCAGCACGTCGCGCGCGACAAGGCTACCAGCCACATCTGCTCCAACCAGGCGCTCAATGCCGTTCGCGTGGCCATCTATCTGGCCTGTCTGGGGGATACGAATTTCATGCGCATCGCCTATGCCAATGTCGCCAACGCAGCGCATCTACGGGAACTGCTCACGGCCCTGCACGGTGTCAAGCCGCTGCGTAGCGGCATGCACTTCAATGAGTTCGCGGTCGAGTTGCCGGTGGCCGCCGCCGAATTCCGTGAGCGTATGCTAAAGCGTGGCATTTTTGCAGGCACGGTTGTGGAGGCGGACTTGGTTGGCCACGACCGCGCCCTGCTCGTGGCCGTGACTGAAACCAAGAGCCTATTGGACTTGCGAGCCTATGCCGAGGCCGCTCGCGCCTGCTTGCAGGAGCCTTGAGATGCAGACAACCGTTGCTTCCCAGACTATCATCGAATTGCACCGAGCTAACGCGGCCAGCGACGTGTTTGCGGGCAGTCAACGCTTGCCTGCGACGCCGACCGAGCCTGCATTCGCCGGTCGGCGTCTGGCCATCGGGTTGCCGGAGATCGCCGAAGTGGACGTAGTGCGTCACTTCACGCGGCTGTCGCAGGAGTCGCACGGTGTGGACAACGGACCCTACCCGCTGGGTTCGTGCACCATGAAGTACAACCCCAAGCGCAACGACGAACTCGCGCGGCTACCAGGCTTCATCGATGTCCACCCTCAGCAGGACGCCATCACGCTGGGCGGCGTATGGGAGATGTACGAGCGGTTGCAGGCCATGATCTGCGAGGTAACGGGCATGGACGCCTGCTGTCTCGCGCCCGCCGCCGGCGCGCATGGCGAATTGGCCGGTTTGCTGGTCATTCGGGCGCACTTCGCGAAGGAGAACAGCCACCGTTCGGTGGTGCTGGTGCCTGACTCTGCGCATGGCACCAACCCGGCGTCGGCCGCGATGGCGGGGTTTGAGTGCCGTATCGTCCCCTCCGACCTCAAGGGTCGAGTGGACCTTATGGCCCTGCGCGAGATGCTCACGCCCAATGTGGCTGCCTTCATGCTGACCAACCCGTCCACACTGGGTCTTTTTGAGGACCAGATCGTGGAGATAGCCGATGCCGTGCATGCGAACGGATCGTTGCTTTACTACGACGGTGCCAACCTTAATGCGCTCATGGGAATCGTTCGCCCTGGCGACATGGGGTTTGACGTGGTCCACGTCAATGTGCACAAGACGTTTTCCACCCCTCATGGTGGTGGTGGCCCGGGTGCCGGGCCGGTGGCTGTTAAGTCGCCCTTGGCGGCTTATCTGCCCAGCCCTGTGGCTGTGCGCGAAAATGGCGTCGCACGATGCGACGACGACCGACCGCTGTCCATTGGGCGAATGAAGAGCTTCCATGGCCACGTCGGCGTGCTGCTGCGTGCATATGGGTATCTGCGCACCATGGGTGGGGCGGGGCTGCGCGAGGCGTCGGAGAACGCCGTTCTCAATGCCAACTATCTGCAACACCAGCTGGCGCCCATGCTACCGCCGGTTTATGACCAGTTCTGTAAGCACGAAGCCCTCCTCTCGGGGGGGAAGCTCAATACCTCGGCGCGGCAGTTTGCAAAACGGCTTATCGACTATGGTATCCACCCGCCGACCCTTGTGGGCGCGGGCTGCGTGTACTTCCCTGGCGACCTTAAGTCCGCCATGCTGATCGAACCGACCGAGACCGAAACCAAGGCCAGTCTAGACTGGCAAGTCGGCATCTTCCGCCGTGTGTTTAACGAGGACGCCACGGACGAAGCCTTGGTCGAGAGCGCGCCCCTCTCCCGCAAGATTGCGCGAATTGATTTGAAGACCTGAGGATTTGCCATGTGTGGAATTGCTGGCGTCGTGAACGCCAAGGCGGTGACGAAGGATGACGTCTGGAAGATGATCGATCGCATCAAATACCGCGGCGTCGATGAGCAGGGTGTCGAGGACCTGGGAGGCGCTGTTCTCGGTCATGCCCGCCTCGCGGTGGTCGATCCCGAAAACGGTATGCAGCCAATGTGCAGCACCGACGGCACGGTTTGGGTCGTGTTTAACGGCGAAATCTTCAACTTCATCGAACTGCGCGAGCGGCTCAAGGCGAAGGGCTACAAGTTCAAGTCGCGCTGCGATACAGAGGTGCTGGTGCACCTGTGGTGCGAGAGAGGCGAGAAAATGCTGGACGACCTTGTCGGCATGTTCGCCTTCTTCATCTGGGACCAGCGCACGCAGACCGGGATGCTGGCGCGTGATCGCCAGGGCATCAAACCCTGCTTCTATGCATCCTATGATGGCGGTGTGGCCTTTGCCAGTGAGATGAAGGCCATCCTCGCTCTGCCGAAGTTCGAGCGCAAGGTCAATGAGTCTGCCTTGGGCAACGTCTTCACCTTCAATTACTGTCCACCTCCAGAGACCTGCTTCGAAGGCATTCGCCACCTGCCGCCGGGGACCTTCATCCGCTATAACGCGGGCCGTTTCTCGGAGCCAGTGCGTTACTGGAGCTGGCCACTGGACGGTGAGCGCGTGGACGCTTCGCGAGCGGATCTGGAGCGTGTGCTCGACGAGGCCGTCAAGCTGCAGATGCGCTTTGATGTCGACGGTGGCCTATTTCTCTCTGGCGGTTTAGACTCTTCGGTTATCGCCAATCGGCTGGTGCCGCAGTGGAACCGCCCGCAGTTGGACGCCATCGGACTTCGCATTGAGGACAAAGGTTTCTCGGAGTACGCTTATGCCGAGCGTGTGGCCGCCCATTTGGGCATCAGCCTGAACGCGTTGGACATTTGCCCGGCCGATATCCCCGAGATTGCCAGCTCGGTCGTTAGGCATGCCGAGCAGCCGCACGGTGACTTCTCGTTCTTTTTGTTCTACCTCCTTTCGCGCCGTGCTCACCAGATGGGCAAGATCGTCATGTTTACTGGCGACGGGCCCGACGAGGTGATGCTGGGCTTTCGTCACAATGAGCAGTTCTTTTCGGAGATGACGCGCGCCAACTTCTCGATGCGCAGCTACTTCGATCTAATCAGCTACACCACAGAGAAGGACCGCCGGCGCATGATGAGCCCGTCTTTCCTGCCGAACACCGAAGGCGCGCTGCAAAAGTTCATGAGCATCATCGAGCCCTTCAGCGACCTGGAGCCGATAGAGCAGGTGGCCGCCTATGAGCTCACCTCTCTTATGCCTGGCAACAACTCCGTCAAGGGCGATCGTATGGGGGCCTGCTGGTCCATCGAGGGTCGCGCGCCCTTCCTTGACCACCGTGTGAGCGAAATGTTCGCGCGGCTGCCCATCACTTCCAAGTTCAATCAGGGTGTGGGAAAGTACTTTCTCAAGATGGCGGCGGTGAACTATTACGACCACGATTTCGTCTTCCGGCCCAAGACCATGCCCACGCTGCCCATAGGCGAGTGGATAAAGGGCCCGCTCTACCAGTGGGCGAAGACTGTGCTGGCGCTATCTGATGGCGGACGCTTTGACCGCAACGAACTGCAGGTCATGCTGGAGGAGCACCGCAGCGGCCTGCACAACCATACTCGGCAGCTGCGTACATTGATCATGACCAAGCTCTGGTTGCAAGAATTTTTCTCCGAAAACGCTCAATAATTAACACTAACGGGGACTTCAGGACATGGCGGACTTTGATTACTACCTGGCTCAGTTCGTAGACATCCACGGCCGTCCCAAGGCCAAGCTGGTTCCGGGAAAACACAAGGAAATGATCTTTGGTGACGGGGCCGGTTTTGCCGGTTTTGCCATTGCTGGCATGGGCATCGGGCCGCATGGTCGGGAGTTCATGGCCATAGGTGACCGAGACTCAATTCGGCCGGTGCCCTGGATGGCATCCACGGCGAGCGTCACCTGCGATGGACATGTGGACGGCAAGCCGCACCCTTTAGATCCGCGCGTCATTGCCAGGCGAGCACTGGCTGCGTTTCGCGCGGAAACGGGGCTAGAGTTCTTCACGGGCCTCGAGCCGGAGTTCTTCCTGCTCAAACCAGGTGCCGTCGCTGGCAGTTGGGTCGTGGCCACAGAGTCGGAGTCGCTTGACAAGCCGTGCTATGACTTCCGACATCTGTCCTCGGTGTCGGGGTTTCTCATGGAACTGCACTCTGCCCTCGAAGGTGCCGGCATCGACGTCTACCAGATCGACCATGAAGACGCCAACGGCCAGTTCGAGATGAACTTCACCTACGCGGATGGCTTGCGCACGGCGGACAACCTCACGTATTTCAAGATGGCAGCCCAGGCAATTGCCCGAAAGCACGGCATGCTGTGCTCGTTCATGCCCAAGCCCTTTGCCGAGCGTTCGGGCAGCGGGCTTCACATGCACATGTCGGCTGGCAGCACATTGGGCCACAACGCCTTCGAGGACAAGGCCGACCCGCGCGGGATGAGCCTTTCTTCCATGGCCTACCACTTCCTGGGCGGGCTCATCGCCAATGCGAAAGCCCTCACGGCGATTGCGGCGCCCTGTGTCAATAGCTACAAGCGCTTGGTAAAGCTGGGCTCGCGTTCCGGCGCGACCTGGGCGCCGATCAACATTGCGTGGGGCGACAACAACCGCACGGCCTTCGTGCGCATCCCCGGCGGCCGTCTCGAGTTGCGCTTGCCGGATGCTGCATCGAACCCATACCTGCTCACCGCGGCCGTCGTTCATGCGGGCCTAGACGGCATCCGCCGCAAGCTTGACCCGGGCAAGCCGTGCAACGAGAACCTATACCAGCTCACGGCAGTTGAACTGTCCAAGAAGGGCATAGATCGATTGCCTACGTCGTTACCTGACGCTCTCGATGCGCTTGAGCGCAACGAGGTCATTACGCAGGGACTGGGCGCGGCCTTCGTGCGCGAGTTTGTTGAAGTGAAACGTGTCGAGTGTGATGAACTTCTGCTTCATGTGTCGTCGAGGGAGTTCCGGCGCTATGTGGACTTCTTCTGAGGCACCAAGAGGGGGGCCGGCTGGCGGCCAGGCCGAGTCTGGATATTTCTGATGCAAGACATCCTCTTCGTCGCCTATGGCAGCGGCCATGTGCGCATGGTGGTACCGGTTGCAAAGGCACTTGTTGCGCAGGGCTTGGCGCGCCCTCGAGTCCTGGGATTAACCACCGCAGCACCGGTGGTGCGTGCAGCGGGCTTGGATCTGCTTCAGTTCAAGGATTTCATCCGCCCAGGTGACGAGCCAGCCCTGTCGCACGGACGTCGCCTGCTGGCGGGGATGCCGGGGCCGGTCGATGATCCCGAAGAATCGGCGGCATACCTGGGCTTGTGCTATGCCGAGCTTGAGCGCGAGAAGGGCGCGGCGCAGGCCAGCCAACGCTACGCCAAGGATGGCCGACAGGCCTTCCTGCCGCTACAGTCCCTACGGCGCATTGTGGCGGAGGTGGCGCCCTGTCTGGTTGTTGCCACCAACTCACCACGTGCCGAGCGGGCCGCCATAGAGGCGGCCCGGGCGCTTGGACTGCCTTCCGTCTGCCTGGTCGACCTCTTCTGCATTGACGAAGTTCAATGGATAGGTCGGCCCGACTACGCCGACCAAATTTGCGTGCTCAATTCGGCGGTCAAACAGTTTCTGTTGTCGGCGGGCCGCACGGACTCGCAGGTCAGCGTGACAGGCAATCCCGCCTTCGACGCCTTGTCTGAGGTCAGGCATGTTCGTGGCGGCCAGACGCTCCGCCAGGTACGTGGCTGGACGGGCAGGCGTGTCCTGTTGTGGCCCACGCAGGTCGAACCAGCCTTTCACCCCTTCAACGGGTGCCCGGGAGATACCTCGCTGCCGCAGCGCGCCCTGGCGGAAGTTGTCCGCTGGGTGCAGCAGCGCGACGACTGTGTGCTGTGTGTGAGGCCTCGTGCCGGAGAGGCGCCGCCAGCATTGCCCGCTGATCCGCGCATTGTCTTGATGGGGCAGGACGTGCCGCTGCCGGATCTGTTGCACGCCGTGGACATGGTGGTAACGCTGAATTCGACCGTGGGCTTGGAGGGCCACTTGATAGGAGCCAGGCTCGTGCAGGTGCTGGGCTCGGTCTTCGACGATGCGATGCCGCTTGCGCGTTTTGGCATTGCCGACGCCGCCACCCAACTTGCAGGCTTGAGTTCGGTGCTTGACCGCTGCGTTCCGATGGCGCGTGGCCGAGGTCATGGCGCTGGCTCCATGGCCACGACAAAGGTGGTCGACGTCATTCGCAAATTCCTATAATCAATCCATTCGCTACAGCGGCCTGCTGGAATGGCGACAGCATAACCCGGACCCCAATGGCACTCATCAAGATTCCAGCACCGGTTGATTTGGCTCTGTTCGAAGCAAATGATGACGACGCTCAGGTGAAATATGGTCTGCCGCGTTACATTCATTTCTGCAAGAAGTGTGTGATATCCAACCAACGCCCCAATTCGGCGGTGGAATACCGGCACACCAAGGTCAGCAAGAAGGCTACGATTGCCTTTGATGAAGACGGCATTTGTGACGCTTGCCGTTTTGCCGAACAGAAGCACAACGTAATCAACTGGAAGGACCGGGAAGACCAACTGGCCGTCCTGTGCGACAAATTTCGCAGTAAGTCAGGTTACGATTGCCTGCTGCCAGGATCTGGCGGGAAGGATAGTTTCTATGCCTCGCACATTCTCAAGACACGGTTTGGCATGCATCCGCTTACCGTCACATGGGCGCCCCATGTCCATACGGAATGGGGTTGGAAGAATTTTCAGTCGTGGCTACATGCGGGGTTTGATAACTACCTCATGACGCCCAACGGTCGAGTGCACCGCCTACTGACCCGCTTGGCGGTAGACAATCTGTTTCACCCCTTTCAAGCGTTCATGTTCGGTCAAAAATCCCTGGCGCCCAAGATGGCCTTGCTGCACGATATTCCGTTCGTGGTCTATGGCGAGAACGAAGCCGAATACGGCAACCCGATCGGCGACACCAG
The DNA here is from genome assembly GCA_041739435.1 of Burkholderiaceae bacterium. GTDB lineage: Bacteria > Pseudomonadota > Gammaproteobacteria > Burkholderiales > Burkholderiaceae_C > PHCI01. The sequence goes on along the minus strand of JBGSNW010000041.1, from coordinate 13,435 downwards.
CAGTGCCCAGCGCGACTGGTCGTACTTTACTTCGGCCAACAAATCAGATATCTACCTGGGCGGCATATCGGTGCAAAGCCTCTACGACGATTTCGGCCTGGAAGAACAGGATCTGCTGCCTTACTTGCCTGCCGACCCGGCGCAGATGCAGCGCAAGCACGTCGAGGTTCATTACCTGGGCTACTACCTCAAGTGGCACCCGCAAAGCTGCTACTACTATGCCGTGGAGCATGGCGGCTTCGAGGCCTCACCCGAGCGTACGCCCGGCACCTACAGCAAATACAACAGCATCGATGACCGCATCGACGACTTCCATTACTACACCACCTTCACCAAGTTCGGCATCGGCCGCGCCACATATGACGCGGCGCAGGAGATTCGATCGGGCGACATCAACCGCGACGAGGGCGTGGCGCTGGTGCGGCGTTATGACGGCGAGTTTCCAGAGCGATTTGCCGAGGAAATTTTCCGCTACCTGAGCATCCCGGAGAAGGAGTTCGGGCGCGCCAGCGCGATGTTCGAGGCGCCAGCCATGGACCGCGACTACTTCATGCGTTTGGCCGATACTTTCCGATCCCCGCATCTCTGGAAGCGGGAGAACGGACAGTGGAAGCTGCGCCACACCGTGTTTGACGGCGTCTGAGGCGGTGCCATGTCGGGTTTGCGCATCATCCCCCGGCTCGATATCAAGGGGCCCAATCTGATCAAGGGCATCCGGATGGAAGGGTTGCGTGTCGTGGGGGATCCGCACGAATTTGCTCTGCGTTACTACGAGCAGGGGGCGGATGAGTTGGTGTTCATGGATATCGTGGCGAGCCTGTACCAGCGCAACAGCCTGTCTGAGATCATCAGCAGGGCGGCTAACGACATCTACATTCCGATTACCGTGGGAGGTGGCATCCGGTCGCTTGATGATGTGCAGAGCATGCTGCGGTCCGGTGCGGACAAGGTTGCCATCAACACGGCTGCCATCGCGCGTCCGGAGTTGATCTCCGAGGTGGCGCGCCGCTTTGGTTCCCAATGCATGGTGCTTTCGGTTGAGGCCAAGCGTATCGGGCCAGGTCGCTGGGAGGCGTATACCGACAACGGTCGCGAACACACGGGCCTAGACGTGATCGACTGGATTGCCCGGGCAGTGGAACTCGGTGTGGGGGAGATCTTGTTGACGGCGGTGGACCAGGAAGGCACACGCAAGGGACTGGACGTCGAATTGCTTCGCGCGGTCAATGCGCGCGTCAATGTACCGGTCATCACCAGTGGCGGCTTTGGTGAGCTGGCGGATTTGCAGCGCGCCAGTGCCGTGGGTGCGTCCGGCGTGGCTATTGCCGATGCCCTGCACTGGGGGCGCATGACGGTGTCCGGGATCAAACGGCAGGCGCGGTTGCTGGGCGTAGAGGTGAGATTGTGAGCGGCTGTCATGTCACCGTGATTGACTACGGTATCGGCAATTTGCTCAACGTTGTTCGGGCGCTGGACCATTGCGGCGCCATAGTGCAGGTAGCCACGCAGGCGACGCAGATTACGACCTTACCTGACCGACTGGTGCTGCCTGGCGTGGGCGCCTTTGCGGATGCCATGACCGAATTGTGTCTGCGGGGCTTCGATGACTTGGTCAAACGCTACGCCGATACAGGACGCCCTTTTCTGGGGATCTGCGTGGGCGCGCAGGTACTGTTCGAGGTAAGTGAGGAACATGGCGAGCACGTTGGTCTCGGGCTGATTCCCGGTCGTGTCCAACAGGTTCCGGCCTTCGACTCTGCTGGGAGGTCGCTGCGTGTGCCGCACATTGGCTGGAGTGGCCTGGAATGTCCACCCATGCGTGGGTCATGGGACCGTACCATCCTGGCGGCAGTGCAACCCGGCGAGCCCGTCTACTTCGTGCATTCCTATGCGCCTGTCCCGACGCATGAAGTACACCGTCTGGCCGATACCGGTTACCAAGGCGTGCGCATCTGCGCGGCCGTGGCGCGCGACCAGATTTACGGGTGCCAGTTTCATCCTGAGCGCAGTGCTGCCAGTGGCTTGGGCATGCTTTCAGCGTTTTTGGAGCTCTGATGGGCGCCCGCATCCTTGTGACGGGGCGTGGGTCGATCGCATTGCGCCACGTCCGTCACTTGCGGGAAGAGTTGCCGGAGCTTGAACTCGCCGTGCTGTCGAGCACCGGCGAGGCGGATGCGGAATTCCAGCCATGCCGCGTCTTTTTGACCTTGACGCAGGGCTTGCAGTGGAAGCCCGACGCGGTAATTGTCGCGAGCATCTCTAGTCGGCACGGTTCTGAACTATTGGCGTGCCTGAAAATCGGTCTTCCTTGTCTGGTCGAGAAACCCCTGGTGGTGACCCGTGACGAACTTGAAGATTTGCGTGCTGCCTACCGAGCCAACAAGCATCAGTCTGCAATCGTCGTGGGTTGCAATCTACGTTATTTGCCAGCTATCCGGCAACTGGCCGCCGCATTAAGCGACGCCCGTGTCGGTGCGGTCGTTCGCGCCCATCTGGAGGTTGGGCAGAACCTCGCGCATTGGCGACCTGGACGTGATCTCGCCAGTTCCTACAGTGCCCAACCGGCGCAGGGGGGGGGCGTTTTATTTGATCTGGTGCATGAGATCGACATGGCGCGGTGGCTGCTCGGACCGTTGCAGGTCCAGGCTGCGGTGGGGGGGCGCCTCGGTCACTTGCCAATTCAATCTGATGACGTATGTGTGGCGTTGTTGAAGCGGGTTAATGGCGCTGCGGTGGTTGTAAGTTTGGACTACCTGTCGCAGCAAGCTGTGCGACGTTACGTTTTCGTTTGTGAAGGCGGTACATTTACCTGCAACATCATGGCCAAACGGCTGACCTTCGCCGGTGCAAGCGGTGCCCAACTCATCAGCGAAGGGAATGCTGATTTCGATGTGGCGCAGACCTATCGCATTCAGATGAAGGATTGGTTGGCGGCATGGCACGATTCATCGCATGCTGTGATTTCGTCATTGACGGACGCATTTGAAAGTACCGAACTCATGCTGGCCATGAACGAGGCTTTGCCATGAACATCATCACGATTTGCGCGCGTGGTGGTTCCCAAGGCGTGCCCGGAAAGAACATCCGTCCCCTACTTGGCAAACCGCTGATCGGCTGGACAATCGAGCAGGCGCTGGCCAGTGGCACGGCGGATTGCGTGTATGTTTCCACCGACAGCGAGGAGATCGCTGAGGTGGCGCGCGATTTCGGCGCGCGGGTTCCGTTCCTCCGTCCGGCCCATCTGGCCACCGCCAAGGCGGGCAAGTTGCCGGTGATCCTGCAACTGGTCGAATGGGTGGAGGCGCACGACGGGCCAGTGTGGCGGGTCATCGACCTTGACCCGACTTCTCCGCTGCGCGCCGTGGACGATATTCGGGCATGCGCTGCGATGCTGGACGGCGAATCAGATGTGGTGATCACCGGCTATGCCTCGGACAAGAACCCTTACTTCAACATGGTCGAGAAAAAAGCCAGCGGCTACTATGAGAGAGTTTGCAAGCCCGAGAATGAAGTGCTCGGGCGGCAGGATGCGCCAGTGGTCTATGCAATGAATGCCTCCATTTATGCGTGGCATCGCTCCAGTCTGGCTCCGTCGTTGTGGGAAAGACCAAGAATCCGTTTATACGAAATGCCCCGTGAGCGTTCGATAGACATCGATCATCCCATCGACTTTGATTTGGTCGAACTTTTGATGAAGAAAATGGCCCCGCCATGAACGATGCATTCCGCCTAGAGGGCAAAGTCGTGGTGCTGACCGGCGCGGCCGGGATTGTCGGGACCGCAGTTACCCGACTTTTTCTAGAGTCAGGCGCATGCGTGTTCGCTGTGGATCGCGACGCCGCGCTGCTGGAGCAAAGACTGGGTAAATCCCATGATTCGCTGCTCACCTGTGTGGCCGATGTTTCCTGCAAGGACTCGGTCGGTCGGGCCTTTGCGCAATTGCAGGGCGTGTGGGGCGTGCCCCATGTGCTGCTGAACAATGCAGCCGCCAAGTCCGCCAATTTCTTCGAGCCTTTCGAGACGTTTTCCCTTAACGAATGGAACGAGGTGATGGCCGTCAACTTGACTGGCGCCATGCTCTGCGCCCAGGTGTTTGGCGGTGCCATGGCCCAGCGCGGTTCAGGTAGCGTCGTCAGCACGCTGTCCATCTACGGAATCGTCGCACCCGACCAACGTATTTATGAAGGGTCCGAGTATCTCGGGCGGGCCATTAATACGCCGGCCATCTACGCTGCGAGCAAAGCGGGCCTGTGGGGGTTGACCAAGTATCTGGCCACCTATTGGGGCCATCGAGGCGTACGTGTCAACGCTGTAACGCCCGGCGGCGTCTTCAGTGGCCAGAACGATACATTCGTCAAAAATTACTCAGTACGGGTGCCTCTTGGCCGCATGGCGCAGGCCGACGACATCGCCAACGCGATGGGTTATCTGGCCAGCGATGCCGCGAAATACGTCACCGGCCATAACCTGGTGGTGGATGGGGGGTGGACTGCATGGTGAGCACCGGCGTGCTCGTGATCGCAGAAGCCGGCGTAAACCACAACGGCGATATGGGTCTGGCCCTGCGCCTTTGCGATGCCGCGTGCGCGGCAGGGGCTGATGCGGTCAAATTCCAGACCTTCCGCGCCCAGGACCTCGTGGTGCCGGGTGCGCCGACGGCGGCCTACCAGTCGCGCCAGACGGGCGATCAGGACCAGTTCGCCATGCTGCAGCGGCTGGAACTGACCGAGTGGCAGCATCGTCAGATTCAGACCCATTGCCGCGCGATCGGCATCGAGTTTTTCTCGACGCCGTTTTCGCTGGAAGCGGTGGACTTGCTGGTCGGCCTCGGGGTGCAGCGCCTCAAGCTGTCTTCGGGTGAGCTCACGCACCGTGCCCTCGTGGAGCACGCCGCCGCCACGCAACTGCCGTTGTTGGTGTCGACCGGCATGGCCACCATGGACGAGATTGTCGAAGCGCTCGGCTGGGTGCAGGCGGCCCGCGGTCATCTGCGCGAAGTGGTGGTACTGCACTGCACCTCGGCCTACCCAGCGCCGGACGCGACGCTGAATCTGACGGCCATGCACGAGATGGCCGTGCGCCTGGGCGTCCCCATCGGGTATTCGGACCACAGTCTGGGCATCGAGGCCCCGCTTGCCGCGGTGGCTCTTGGCGCCACGGTGATCGAAAAGCATCTCACGCTCGATTGCCGCATGGAGGGCCCGGACCACAGTGCCTCGCTGGAGCCGGAACCCTTCGCGCGCATGGTGCAGGGCATCCGCCGGGTGAGCGTGATGCGGGGAGATGGAGTCAAGGCGCCCCGCCCCGATGAGCGGGACACGGCCCGTGTGGCACGGCGCAGCGTGGTTGCAATGGTGAATATCCCCGCCAAGGTGCCGGTGACGATGGCGATGCTGGCCTGCCGCCGTCCTGCGACCGGCATTGAGCCTCGCGATCTGCCACTCCTGCCCGGTCGGCACCTGCGTCGCGCGGTGTCGGCTGGCACGGTGCTGAACTGGTCTGATTTCGAGGAAGGTGCCGCTTGATGGGCGCCCGGTCCGCCACGCTGCTGCGGCGCGTCATGTATCTGAGCGGAACGCGTGCAGATTTTGGTTTGATGCGGTCGACTTTGGAGCAGGCATCGGCGCATCCGGGCTTGATGGTGGACGTGGTGGCCACTGGCACACATTTGAACGCTGGCCATGGTCATACTGTGGACGAAATCCGGGCGGCAGGGTTTCGTTTGGTGGCTGAAATCCCGATCGACGTGACGACCCGAACGCCCGTCAGCATGGCGTCGGCAGTTGGCGAGTGCCTGCGAGGGATGTCGCGCGTGCTTGAAACGCATCGACCCGATGCACTGATGTTGCTGGGCGATCGCGGAGAAATGCTGGCAGGGGCTGTTGCTGCGTTGCACTTGGGGGTTCCCATCGTGCACATTCATGGTGGGGAGCGCTCGGGAACGGTGGACGAGCCGGTACGGCACGCGATCAGCAAGCTGAGTACATGGCATCTGGTGGCGACCGACGAGTCAGCCCTGCGACTTCGACGCATGGGCGAAGACGGTCAACGTATCGTTGTTGTCGGTGCGCCGGGGTTGGATGGGTTGACGGATCTGGCGGCTGGCACGTTTGACGATACAACGGCCGAATTGCATCTGCCTCCATCCACGCCATTCGCGCTGGCGGTGTTTCATCCTGTCGTGCAGCAGGCCGATTTGGCGCGCGATCAAACCATCGCCTTGATGCAGGCGCTCAATGCGCTGGCGTTGCCGGTGGTGTGGCTGGAGCCGAACGCAGATGCCGGTGCCTTGGGCGTGTTGCAGGCGCTGGCCGAGGGAATGTTGCCTGCCGGTTCGCGACGGGTGAGTCATCTGCACCGCGAGTTGTTTGTGCGCGCCATGCGGCATGCTGCGGTGATGGTGGGAAATTCGTCTGCCGGAATCATAGAGGCGGCTACTTTTGGAACACCCGTGGTGAATGTCGGTAACCGCCAACGACTGCGCGAGCGCAATGCCAACGTTGTTGATGTGCCGACTGACACAGCCGCTTTGACCGTTGCACTGCGCCAGGCGGTCCGGCAAGGCCGTTTCGCCGGTATCAATTGCTATGGCGATGGCCGAGCCGGAAGACGGATCGTAGAGCATCTGGTTCAGATGCCACTGGATCGCACATTGCTGGAGAAAACCAATGTCTACTGACCATCAGGGCGACGTGAACCTGCTGGTGTTCGGGGCCGGTGGTCACGGTTGTGTCGTGGCTGATGCAGCGCTTCGCTCTCAGGCATGGGCTGCTGTCAGTGCGTCAGACCGGAACCCGGCGCGATGCGCTGGAGAACTTTTGCCGGGAGTGCCATTGCGGATGGTCGACGTGAATGTGTCGGACTTTCCCGTACATGTGGCCATTGGTGACAACATGGCGCGTGAACGGGAATGCATGGCGTGGGGGGTGAATCATCTGGTGACGGTGACGCATCCGCTTGCAAGCGTCTCGCCACATGCCGCAATAGCGGCGGGCTGCTTCATCGCAGCGCAGGCTGTGCTGGCCCCAAGGGCGCAATTGGGCCTGGGTGTGATTGTCAATCATGGTGCGGTTGTGGACCATGACGCGAGTGTGGGCGCTTTCGCGCACATTGCGCCGGGGGCCGTCCTGGGAGGGCGCGCACACGTGGGAGCACGCGTGCTGGTGGGTGCCGGGGCGATCGTCCAGCCAGGCCGGTGCGTGTGCGACGATGTGGTCATTGGCGCAGGCGCTGTGGTTTGTGCCGACGTGATGGAGACGGGAACCTATGTCGGTGTGCCCGCGAGGAGGATCCGATGAACCGCGAAGATTTCGAAGCCCTTTGGGTGGTGCATACGTGCTCACTGCGCGATGCACTGCTGAAACTTGATATCACGGCGCGCGGCATCCTGCTGGTCGTTGACGGCGATGGCGTGCTGATGCGTACGCTGACGGATGGCGACTTGCGCCGTGCCCATCTGCAGGGACTTGATGATGCAACGGCCATTGGCGCATTGCCAGCCCAGGCCCCGATCACGGTTCGCGAGGACGCAACGGCGCCGACTGTACTGGCGATGATGGACCGGCATCAGATCGACCATGTCCCGGTACTCGATGCAATCGACCGACCCATCGACATTGTGTTTCGGCGCGAGCTCTCCCAGCGCATCTGGCTCTCATCGCCCCATCTGGGCGATGAGGAAACGGCCTTCGTTGAGGAAGCCTTCCGAACCAACTGGATTGCCCCTCTGGGCCCGCACGTGGACGCCTTTGAGCGAGAGCTTGCCGCGCAGGTCGGCGTCGGCCATGCAGCGGCGCTGAGCTCCGGCACAGCCGCCATTCATCTCGGGCTCGTCCTACTTGGCGTCAAGGCAGGCGACACGGTGTTTTGCTCGTCGCTTACCTTTGTGGGCAGTTGCAACCCCATTCTTTACTGCGGTGCGCGCCCGGTGTTCATCGATTCCGAACCCGCCTCGTGGAACATGTCGCCCGCTGCGCTGGTGCGCGCATTCGAATGGGCGAAGCGCGAAAACCGCCTGCCGCGCTGCGTGGTGATCGTCAATCTGTACGGCCAGAGTGCCGATATGGATGCGCTGCGGCCCATTTGTGACCGCTATGGCGTGCCCATTCTGGAGGATGCAGCGGAGTCACTGGGCGCGCATTACAAAGGTCGAGCCAGCGGCAGCTTTGGCCGCGTCGCGGTGTATTCGTTCAATGGCAACAAGATCATCACCACGTCCGGTGGTGGAATGCTGGTGGCGGACGATCCGGATCTTGTGGCGCATGCTCGAAAGCTGTCCACACAGGCGCGCGAGCCGGCTGCGTACTATGAGCATGTCGAGGTGGGATACAACTACCGTATGAGCAACGTGCTGGCGGGCATCGGGCGGGGGCAGTTGAAGGTTCTTGCGCAACGTGTGGCGCAGCGCCGCCGTGTGTTCGAACGCTACCGGGAGGCCCTGCGCGATCTGCCCCGACTGCAGTGGATGCCTGAACCCGACGGCTGCCACAGTACGCGCTGGCTGACATGCTTCACGCTGGAAGGCGCTGATGCTGCGATACGCTGCCAGGCGGTCATGAAGTCGTTGGAGCGCCATTCGATCGAGGCACGCCCAGTCTGGAAGCCGATGCACCTGCAGCCGTTGTTTGCGGGAGCGCCGTATTTTCCGCACGACGACGATGTGTCCGCACGGTTCTTTGTGGCTGGTATGTGCCTTCCGTCGGGCTCCAACTTGAGCGAAGAGCAGCAGGATCGTGTGATCACGCATCTGCGGCGTTCACTGATGACGCTGGAGGGCACGGGTGCGCTGGCTTAAGGGTGTGCTGGCGCTGCTGGCGGCCGATTCGCTGCTCGTCCTGGCCACCTGGTGGCTCGCCTTCTGGCTGCGCTTCAACTTCGAGATCCCCGACGAGTTCGTGGAACTGGCGTGGTCGTCGGGCCTGTTGCCATTGCTGGCCTATGGGGCAAGCATGGCGGGGGCCCGGGTGTATCGGCATGTCTGGCGTTTCACGGGCATGCCGGAGCTGCGGCAACTTGCACTGGGCGTGCTTTTGGCGGGTTTGTTGACCGCGGCAGGCGTCCTGATGCTGCGCCTGCCCAACTTTCCGCGATCAGTTCTGTTGCTGCATCCGTTGCTGGTATTGGTGGCGCTGGGGGGCATCCGGGCTGTCTGGCGCACGTTTTCCGAGAGGCCGATGGTGGGCAGTGCCAACGCAAGGCCTTTGCTGATCGTGGGCTCATTGCGGGATGCGTCCGATGCGCTGCGTGCGCTCAAGGGGTCCAGCCAATGGCGGCCGGTTGGTATTGTTTCGCCGGAGCCCGCTGAGCTGGGTCGTTCCCTGCAAGGCGTTCCGGTGCTGGGGGGGCACGATGCCGTGGCGTCGGTGGCCAAGGCCACGGGTGCGAGCACGGTGCTGGTGGCCAGCCCGCCGGGCTCTGGCGCGCGGCGCGACCTTCTGCTGCTGGCCGATGACGCACGCTTCACGCTGCTGACCATGCCGCGCCCGGACGAATGGCTGCGCTCCGACGGGCCGGGGCCGCGTCATGTCGAACTTGAAGACCTGCTGGGCCGCACGCCGATCCAACTGGACGTGGCGGGCCTGTCGGATCTCTTTGCCGGCCAGACGGTTCTGGTCACTGGCGCAGGCGGCTCCATCGGCTCGGAGCTGTGCCGCCAGATTTCCCGTTTTGGTGTGGCGCGGCTGGTGTGTGTGGATGTGTCCGAAATTGCCGTGTACGAGCTCGAGCAGGAATTGCGCGCCGCGCATCCCCAGATGCAGGCCCTGTACTACACGGCCAATGTGCGCGAGTTCGAGCGACTGCAGGCCATTGCGCTGACGCACCGCCCGGCCGTGGTGTTTCATGCCGCGGCTTACAAGCACGTGCCGCTGATGGAGGAGCTCAACGAAATCGAGGCGCTGCGCACCAACGTGCTGGGCACGCTCCATGCGGCGCGGGTGGCCGGGTTGTGCGGGGCGCGGCGCTTCGTGATGATTTCCACCGACAAGGCGGTCAATCCGACCAATGTGATGGGCGCCAGCAAGCGGCTGGCCGAGCTGGTGGTGCAGGCCGTGGCCGCAGAGAACGCCGCCACACAATATGTGTCGGTGCGCTTTGGCAACGTGCTGGGTTCCAGCGGGTCGGTGGTGCCGCTGTTCACGAGGCAGATCCAGCGCGGCGGGCCGGTGACGGTCACGCACCCGGACATCGTGCGCTATTTCATGACCATCCCCGAAGCCGCGCAACTGGTGTTGCAGGCCGGGTTGATGGGGCGGTCGGGCCAGATCTACGTGCTCGACATGGGCGAGCCGGTCAAGATCATTGAACTGGCACGTCTGCTCATCCGCCTCTCCGGCAAGACCGAGCAGGACGTGCCGATCGCGTTCACCGGCCTGCGTCCAGGCGAAAAACTGTTCGAGGAACTGCTGGCCAACGACGAGACCACCGAACCCACGCCCCATCCAAAACTGCGCGTGGCCAAAACCTCAGCGCAGTCGGTGATTGGCATCGACGCCGTGGCGGGCTGGATTGCCCAGGCCGGGCCGGCCCCGGCGAGCCACGATTTGCGGTGCTGGCTACGGGTGCATCTTCCTGAGTACGTTTCACCCAATATCTGAATGAAATTGGCCTTTAGCCCCCGAGAAATGGCGTTTGTTTGCTATTTATTCAGGAGTATCTCGGGGGACCTGAATCGTGGGTTGCAAATGAACCGCCGCGGTCTGCTCACCCGATTCAAGCCCTCGCCAGGGCCAGTCTTCGCGTTCGACGGCCTCGATCCGACGGGCTTGCGGGCTGGTGAGGTGCTTGTTACGTTTTGCAATCAGCTTAACCAGACGGCTCGTAAACGGTTCACCGAGTCATCCGTCTAATAGGCACAAGGTCACTTTCCGGCCTTGCTTCAAGGAGCCCAACATGAACTTCAAACGCTTCCTCCACATTCCGGCCATTGCCGGTGCCCTGGCCCTGGCGTCGCTGGGCACTGCCAGCGTGGCCCACGCAGGCAACGTGTTCTGGTCGGTGGGTATTGCGTCGCCGGGTGTGCACGTGGGCGTGGCCAATGCGCCGGTGTACCAAAAGCCTGCGCCTGTGTATGTGCAGCCTGCACCGGTGTATGTGCAACCCGCGCCAATTTACTACCGCCCTGCACCCGTGTACCGGGGTGGTTACGTGGCGCCCGTGGTCAACGGCCCCTATTACGGTCGCCCCCATTTCCGCGGCTACGGTTATGGCCACGGTTACGGTCACGGCTATCACGACCGCAACCACAACGGTGTGCCCGACGGCCGAGAGCGCCACGACAACCGTGGCGGGCAGCACGGTCGGCGGTGATGAAAAAACGCCTGCGCCGTCGGGGACGGGCAGGCGCGTTGGGGTTGGAATGCCGGTTGAAGGCCGTGATTTACCAGGCGTCCGACCGGATCTGCGATTCCCACCGCCCGCCACGAATGGCGTAAACACTGATGACGCCATAGCGCTGTTCACCCCGGGTGTCGAACTTCATGGAGCCGGTGACGGGTGAATAGCCGTCAAACTTGTACAGCATGTCGGTGATGGCCTGGGGTTTGGCCGAGCCCGCGCGCTTGATGGCGTCGGCCAGCACGTACATGGCGCCATAGCTGTAGTGGCCGCCGTAGGTGGGTTCGGTTTTGAAGGCGGCACGGTAGGTTTCCAGAAACTTGGCCCCAGCCGAGAATTCGCCCGGCTCCAGAATGGGCGAGGTGGCAAACAGGCCACCCTGCAACACGCCCGCCCCCTTGAGCATGGCCGTGGTCTTGATGGTGTCGCCGCCCAGCATGCTCAGGGTGGTGTAGTCGATCTTTTTCAGCGCCTCCAGCAGCGCCAGCACCTGAAAGTCGTTCAGCGTGGTCACCACCGATTCCACCTTGCCCTCCTTGAGCTTGGCGGCCAGCCCGTCAAATGCCGTGGTCTTGTCGTCAAAGCCCTGGCGCAGGACGATTTCTTTCTTGGCTTTTTTCAGCTCGGCCGCGGCGCCGTCGGCCAGGCCCTTGCCATAGGGCGTGCCGTCGTCCACCACCGCGAACCGTGTTGCGGGCAGGCCGCCGGCAAACGAGCCGATGGCCTTGGCCTGCAGGTTGTCGTTGGCCACCAGGCGGAAGGTGGTTTTGAAGCCCAGGTCGGTGTATTTGGGGTTGGTGGAGATGGCCAGCTGGGCGATGCCTTTTTCGGCATAGATCGGCGCCGCCTCGATGCTGACGCCCGAATTCAGGTGCCCGATGACGGCCACCACGCCGGCTTCGACCAGCTGTCTGGCGCCTTCCTTGCCGGTGGCCGCGTCCGAGCGGTCGTCCACGGCCACAATTTCCAGGGTGACGGGCTGGTCCTTGACGCGAAAGCCGCTTTTGTTGAGTTCGTCCACCGCCAGTTTGACGCCGTTGTGCATGTCTAGCCCCAGCGCGCCGAGGTTGCCCGACATGGGCTGCGCCACGCCGATGCGGATGGTGGACGGCACGCGGTCGCACGCGGCCAGCAGCAGTGCCGATGCAAGAGCGAGCAGGGTGAGGGTTTTCTTGAAAACGCTGGAACGGTCAATCATGGCGCGGGGTCTTTCGGTCCGGGAGGAATAGAGGCAAAGGCTGCGCGGACTGTACGCAGCACCCGCGCCGCCGCCGGACGGGGTTTCCCCGTGAAACGTTCAACTTTACTGTGGCATAAGACCTACTGATGGGTCCAGAAGGAGCGGGCGCTCACATGGCCCGGAACAGATGGCTGTAGAGGCGGCTCACGGCCAGTTTGTCGGCGTGGCCGCGCAGGCTGAGGCTGAGTTTGCCGGCCTCGTCGCGCGTCACGGTGTCGATGGCGCCCACCCGCACCACGGTGCCGCGGTGAATCTGCCAGAAGCTTTGGGCATCAAGTTGGGGCAGCAGTTCTTTCAAGGGGGTGCGGATCAGGTATTCGTGCGCGGCGGTGAGCACCCGCACGTATTTGTCGGCGGCCTCGAAGTACAGCACCTCGTCCACCGGCACCATGCGGATGGCGCTGCCCACGCTGGCCTGGATCACTTTCAGCGGGGTGGCCGGGGCGCCGTTGACCTCGCCCGCCGGTCCGTTGCCCGCGGCCAGCAGGTGCCGCAGCTGGTCCAGGGTGGATTCAAAACTTGCTTCTGAATGCGTAGCACCTGAAGACCGTTTGGCGAGGGCTTCCTGCACTTTTGTCACAGTTTTTTGAAGACGATCCGCCTGCACGGGCTTGAGCAGGTAGTCGATGGCCTGGGTTTCAAACGCCTGCACGGCGTATTGGTCGTAAGCGGTCACAAACACCAGCGCGGGAAAGTCGCCGTGGGCGGGCGTCCAGGTGTCGGCCAGTTCGGCGGCGGCGTCCAGGCCCGAGAGGCCGGGCATGCGGATGTCAAAAAACAGCACGTCGGGACGCAGTGCCAGCGCCTGTGCCACGGCGCTGGCGCCGTCGCCCACGGTGTCCAGCACCCGCAATTCAGGCC